>CAZDQC010000113.1:0-11443 GCA_964507245.1 uncultured Rhodospirillaceae bacterium | reverse complement strand
CCATCGTACTCTCCACTGGAACGCCATTTGTCGAGATATTTGAAGTAGGCCATAGCGCCGGCTGGATAACCCATGTTCAACTTTGCGTGAGGACCCGGTGCCTGACCTTCGTTGTTGTAGTACCCCGGCGTGCAGTCCGGACCGCCAATCAAGGAAATCCGCCCACTCAACATCAGCTTGACCCACGCTTCTTCAGCCTCTTGTGTAACTTCAATCTCTTTAAAATTCCTAGACAAGGCATACTTGACCAACTGCGCGATAGTCATCCCGGCTTCAGTTAGATTGTGCGGCACATTGGAAATCAAATTTGCACCCTGGGTGGGCTGAACAAAAAAGGCGTTGGGGAAGCCATGCACATGGATGCCGTGTTTGGTCCGCATACCCTGGTCCCAATGTGTTGATAGCTTCAGGCCGTCACGCCCAATCAGATCAAATCCGGCCCTCCGCTCGTAAGCCGTACCTACCTCGAACCCCGAAGCATAAATGATGCAATCCACCGGGTATTCAATACCGGCCACCATCACGCCATTTTTGGTTATTTTTTCAACGCCCCCACCATTGGTATCAATAAGGCGGGTGCCGGGCTCGTTAAAGGACTGAAGATAGCTATCGTGAAAGCAGGGGCGTTTACAAAGTTGCCGATACCAGGCCTTCAGGTTCTGCGCGGTTTCATGGTCCTCAACAATACTGTCCACCCTGGCGCGGATCTCTTCCATTTTTTCAAAATCTGCGTCTTCATAAGCCGCCAGCATATTCTGGGGTGTGATCTCGCCCTTGGGCAGGCTGCTTATGCGCCTATGTATCCGCCGGAACAAATCTGTCCAGCCGTCTTGCACTAAATCGTCAGCAGCAACACCACCAGCCTGATTGGCAGTAAAGTTTTCCAGCCAACGTTGCTGCCAACCTTCTGTAGAAATTTCGGCAAACCAATTCGGATCAATAGGTTTATTGTCTCGCACGTCGACGGATGACGGCGTACGTTGAAATACATAGAGATCCTTGCAAGCCCGCGCCAGGTGCGGCACACATTGCACCGAAGTCGCGCCGGTTCCAATTATGGCGACACGTTTTTCGCCCAGCTTATCCATCGGCGCGCCCAACCAATCGCCGCCCGTGTAATTATAATCCCAACGCGAAGTATGAAACGAATGTCCCCCAAAGGTTCCTATTCCTTCCAGACCGGGTAATTTTGGGACATGCAATGGGCCTGTGCCCATACCCAAAAACTGGGCGGTAAAAACATCCCCCCGGTTTGTGCGGATGGCCCATCGAGTTTGACGATCGTCCCACTCAATATGCTCCACCTCTGTGTGAAACAGGGAATTGTCGTAGAGGCCGAATTGCCGCCCTATGCGCTGGCAATGGTCCAAGATTTCCGGTGCATGGGCGTATTTTTCGCTTGGCATATGGCCGGTTTCTTCGAGCAAGGGCATATAGACCATAGACGCCGTATCGCATTGCGCGCCGGGATAACGGTTCCAATACCAGGTGCCGCCAAAATCGCCACCCTTCTCGACGATACGAACATCCGTTATGTCCGCTTCGACCAGCCGTGCGCCTGTAACCAAACCACCGAAACCGCCACCGACAAAGGCAAAGGTTACGTGATCGGTCTTTGGCTCCCGTTCCCGGCGGGGAGTAAAGCTGTCCTCCAAATAGTGGGCGAGCCGACCTTTCAGTTGCAGGTACTGATCATTGCCATCCGGCCGCAGGCGTTTGTCCCTTTCCTCGCGATATTTTTGCCGCAAGGCTTCTTTGTCGATTGGTTTGTTCAGCTTGGTATCAACGTGCGTCATAATAATTATCTCTTTGCCGTTCAAAACCAGGTATTCGGCAGAGGCGGTAAAATACTTTTCCCGGTGATGGGTCAAGCGCGCTATGTCGTATTTCTTAACACTCTAATTTGCAATAATCTCACAATTATGCCCAACGCCTCCCGCGTAGCCACGAACGACCCAACGTTGGGCATTATTTTCATAACCGTCGCGATGACCTGCATTACGGTCAACGATATGATGATGAAGCTGCTGTCTGGCAACTATCCATTGCACCAGATGGTGTTCTTCAGGTCTATTATCGGCATTACTGTCAGCCTTGCCTTGGTTCAGATGGAAGGCGGCTGGCGCATTCTGCGGACGGACAGGCCCTGGCTGCACTTGGTTAGAGGTCTACTTCTTGTTATTGCCAACTTGACTTTTTTTACCTCCTTGGCCGTCCTCCCCCTTGGCGATGCCACAGCACTATTCTTTGTCGCCCCTCTTTTCATCACCTTGTTATCTATCCTAATTCTGAGAGAAAATGTCGGCATGCGACGGATTAGCGCGGTGCTGGTTGGTTTTGTCGGCGTCGTCATTGTACAACAGCCTTGGGCGAGTGAAGAATTTAGCGGTACCCACCGCATCGTCCTACTGCTACCAGTGATCGCTGCCTTCACCTACGCCGCCTTCCAGATCCTGACGCGCCGGTTGGGCGTGACCGCTAAAGCCTCGGCCTTGGCAGTCTATATCCAGGGAGCATTCATTATCGTCAGTGTTGTTTTTTGGATTTTTGCTGGCGATGGCCGATTTGCTCAAGGCGTGGATGACCCTAGCCTGCAATTTCTTCTACGCGCCTGGCGCTGGCCCGACCAGGGCGATGGTTATTTGTTCATAGCTCTTGGCGCCCTATCAGGAATAATCGGCTACTCAATCTCGCAAGCCTACCGTTCGGCCCAGGCTGCCACCATTGCCCCGTTTGAGTACATTGCCATGCCATTGGCTGTATTCTGGGGCTGGATCGTTTGGGGCGATTTGCCATCCTTTACTGTTTTTTGCGGCATTACCCTTATCATAACCGCAGGTTTGTATGTTTTCGTACGCGAACGGATACGCGGCCAAGGTATAGTCCGACCAGGACCCCAGAGGTAAGACAGCCAAATGACAGAGTACAAAAGGGAGAAAGCATGACGTCAGAAGCCAACAAGGAACTGATCCGCCATATCATGGAGGATGGTTTCAACAAACAGGATATGTCCGTGGTTTATAGTACATTTCACGAAGACTATGTGCGCCACGGCCACGGTGTCGCCAGCATGGGTTCGCTAGCAGAGCACGTGGAGGATTTAATCGCCCGACACAAGGCATTTGATGACGCCAAGTTTACCATTCGCAAAATCGTGGCCGATGACGACACCGTAGCGGTGCAATTCGACTTCACAGGGGTACACAGCGGGGATTTTAACGGTGTGCCAGTCTCCGGTAACCAAGTCACCCGCCCAGCAGCCGCATTTTTCACTATCCGCGATGGTAAGGTTTCAGAAGGCACAGTATTTGCCGACGGAGCGGGCTTTTTAGCGCAATTGCAGAGCTGATAAACGAAATACCAAGCGTGATCCGGAATATTCCTCTGACAGGAGCCTGTCCAGTGTAGGAATGCGCTTCAATGAGCCTCTTGCCGCGTTCAACGTTGACAAAAATCACCAACAATCAGAGGATCGCGCGCAATGAAACAATAACTATGAGGCCATCAAGGATGTCAGAACCGGATCAAGAATTATTTAATTTGGCCATGTCGGACGAATCCCGTCCACTTCTTTATGCGGTGAATAAGCATATTGAAGAAAATGTCGCTCCAATCACCGACGAATTCTTTGCACTTAACGAGGAAAAAGAAGACCGTTGGACCTGGCATCCAAGGCAAATGGAATTGTTAGATGGCGCCAAGGCTAAGGCCAAGGAATCGGGGCTATGGAATTTTTTCCTGCCCGATGCAGAGACCGGCGAAGGTTTGAATAACTTGGATTATGCCTATATCGCTTCAGAATTAGGCAAATACGCTCTTGCCTCAGAAACCTTAAACTGCAGCGCGCCTGATACAGGTAATATGGAGGTTCTGGAACGGGTCGGAACGCCAGAGCAAAAGGAAAAATGGTTGGAACCCCTGCTGAACGGCGAGATCCGCTCAGCTTACGCCATGACGGAGCCTGGTGTGGCGTCGTCAGACGCAAAAAACATCGAAACTCGGGCCGTCTTAGAGAATGGCGAATGGGTCATCAACGGCGAAAAATTTTACATCTCGGGTGCCGGCGATCCTCGCTGTAAAGTGATGATCACAATGGTCAAGACCTCTCCCGATGCACCACCCTCGAAACAACAATCCCAAATTTTAGTGCCAATTGATACTCCAGGTATGGAAATCATCGAGGGCATGAAAGTGTTTGGGCAGGACCATGCACCGCGCGGGCACATGCACCTGCGGTTTGATAATGCACGCGTGCCTGAAGAGAACATTCTGCTAGGCGAAGGTCGGGGGTTTGAAATCTCCCAAGTTCGTCTGGGACCGGGCCGTATTCATCATTGCATGCGGTCCATCGGCCAAGCCGAAAAGGCCCTGGAGCTGATGGTCAAAAGGGCTGGCGCCAGAGAGGCCTTCGGTAAGCGACTAATCAAGCTTGGCAAGAACTTAGAAGTTATTTCGCGCGCGCGCATTGAGATCGATGCGTGTCGACTAATGGTGTTGCAGGCAGCCAAGGCCATGGATGTTCTAGGTAACAAAGAGGCACGGGTCTATGTCTCCGCCGTCAAGGCCATGGTGCCAGAAAAAGTCTGTAATATTATTGACCAGGCCATGCAAATTCATGGCGCAGCGGGGATTTCACACTGGTCGCCGTTACCGGATATGTGGCACCACCAGCGTCATCTACGTTTCGCGGACGGGCCAGATGAAGTCCACCACATGGTTGTCGGACGAGCAGAGGCCCAAAAACACGTAGCCTGGTAGGAGCGGTTAATTCGTTAACTAAGCTAAGCGGTCCCGTTGCCGGGATCGACCACTGTAGAATTGCCAAAATAATGCAGTTGCACGGGCTAAGGCCCGGCGTTATAAACCGCTGCTCTAAAGCTCTGAAATCAGTACGGCGCGTCGGAGCGGGCCATCGCCCTGGGTATGCCCGGCCGCCTTTTCTTTGTGATAAATCCAACGTTTGGAGGATCGAAATGCCCAAGATGAAGACCAAATCGAGCGTGAAAAAGCGCTTTCGACTGACAGCAACCGGCAAGGTACGGCGCCAGCAATCCGGCAAACAGCACGGCATGATCAAACGCACAAACAAGCAAATCCGGGAACATCGCGGTTCCAAGATCATGTCGGAAGCGGATGCCAAATTCATCAAGAAATTCATGCCGTACGGCTAAGGCGAGTAGAGAGATAAAATGGCACGTGTAAAACGCGGCGTGACCTCTCACGCCAAACACAAAAAAGTTCTGGCTCAGGCCTCAGGCTATCAAGGTCGACGCAAGAACACCATCCGAGTTGCCAAGCAGGCGGTGGAAAAGGCAGGTCAATATGCCTACCGTGACCGTCGCGTACGCAAGCGCACCTTCCGGGCACTTTGGATCCAGCGGATTAACGCGGCCAGCCGGGAGCACGGCGTTAATTACGCACGATTTATGAGCGGCCTCAAACAGGCGGGCATCGAGATCGACAGAAAAGTGTTGGCTGATCTCGCCGTCCGCGAGCCTGAGGCATTCAAGGCCCTGGTAGAACAGGCAGAGGCTGCATTGGCAGCTTAAGCCTGCAATTCGGACCTTCGATCTTAAGATCGGTCCCATGCAAATTTATGGTTACAAAATTGGGGCCGTCCGACGATGGTCCCAATTTTGTTCGGATACAGCTACTCATCGGGCGTAGGGAAGTGAAATCATGACGACGGATATTCAATCTTTGCAGGATGAATTACTGGCTGATGTGGCCGCCGCCTCCGATATGGCTGGGCTGGAATCCGCCCGTGTCGCTGCCTTAGGCAAAAAAGGACGTATAACTGCGCAGATGAAGGGCCTAGGTCAGCTGGCGCCGGAAGAACGACGAGATGCTGGCGCTGCCCTCAACAAGGTGAAGGAAGCCGTCGCTGCCGCCATCGAAGCAAGAAAACAATATTTGCACGAGAGCGAACTAGAGGAACGCCTGGCGACAGAGAGTATCGACGTCACCCTTCCGGTTCGACAACAACCGCACGGGCGTATACATCCGATCAGCCAGGTGATGGACGAAATTGCCGCCATCTTTGCAGATATGGGTTTTACCATCGCCGAAGGTCCCGACATCGAAGATGATTTCCATAATTTTACGGCCTTGAACATCCCACCCGAGCATCCGGCCCGGCAAATGCAGGATACCTTCTATTTGCCTGAGCGTGATGATGGCATGCCCATGGTACTGCGCACACACACCTCGCCCGTACAAATCCGCACCATGCAGGAAAGACCGCCTCCTCATCGCATCGTGGTACCCGGCCGCACATACCGCTCGGATTCGGACCAGACCCACACCCCAATGTTTCATCAAATCGAAGGCCTGGTGATAGACAAGGACATCCATATGGGCCACCTCAAAGGTACGCTGCAGGCATTCTGCGAGGCCTTCTTCGAGGTCGAGAACCTACGCATCAATTTCCGACCTAGCTATTTCCCCTTCACGGAACCTTCGGCGGAGGTGGATATTGGCTGTTCCTATGACGGCGGCGAAATCCGCATCGGTGAAGGCGATGATTGGCTGGAGATCCTGGGCTGCGGCATGGTCAATCCGAGGGTCTTGGAGGCCTGCAATGTCGACCCTACCGAATGGCAGGGCTTTGCCTGGGGTATGGGGATCGACCGTATCGCAATGTTGAAATACGGCATCCCTGATCTGCGCGCCTTTTTTGACTGTGACCTGCGCTGGTTGCGTCATTATGGCTTCGTGCCATTGGACGTACCTACCATGTCAGGAGGCCTGTCAAGATGAAGTTCACGCTGTCCTGGCTTAAGGATCACCTTGAAACTGACGCTACACTGGCCGAGATCACAGACAAGCTGACCGCAATTGGCTTGGAGCTTGAACACGCTGAAGACCGCGCCACGGATCTGGCTCCATTCACTGTGGGTTACGTTGTCGAGGCGAAACAGCACCCGAATGCCGACCGCTTGCGTCTATGCATCGTCGATAACGGTGTGGAGCATGTTCAGGTCGTTTGTGGCGCTCCCAATGCGCGCACCGGAATGAAGGGCGTTTTTGCCCCATCGGGAACGACTATTCCCGGTACAGGCATGGTTCTCAAGCCGACAAAAATTAGGGGCGAGGATTCGAACGGCATGCTCTGCTCCGAGCGAGAGATGGGCTTGAGCGATGAACATGACGGCATCATTGAATTGCAGGGTGATGCGCCCATTGGCGCGCCGTTTACGGCCGTGGCAGGACTTAATGATCCGATCATTGACATCAACGTCACCCCGAACAAACAAGATTGTCTAGGCGTCCGCGGCATCGCCAGAGATTTAGCGGCAGCCGGCATAGGTACGTTGAAACCACTTAATGCAACTCCGGTGAATGGTACCTATGACAGCCCAATCAGGGTGACCTTGAATTTCGAGCCTGATTACGGGGACGCCTGCACCTGTTTCCTTGGCCGGCATTTTCGCGGCTTGAATAACGGCCCAGCACCTGACTGGATGCAGCAGCGCCTGACCGCAGTGGGTTTGCGTCCCATTTCGGCCCTAGTTGATATGACTAATTATGTCACCTACGACCTTGGCCGCCCTCTTCATGTATTTGACGCTGGCAAGGTCACTGGAAACATTCAAGCTCGCATGGCCGAGCCTGGGGAGGCCTTTCTGGCTCTAGACGGTAAGGACTACGAGTTGGATGGCGAAATCACGGTCATCGCCGATGATAAGGCGGCTGAGTCTATTGGCGGTGTAATGGGTGGTGAAGTTTCGGGATGCACAGACGACACTACTGAAATGTTCCTGGAAGCCGCGCTATTCGACGCCCATCGCACAGCGGCCACCGGACGACGCCTTGGCATTGAAAGTGACGCGCGTTACCGATTTGAACGAGGCGTGGATCCAGCTATGGTACGCCCCGGCGTGGAGATCGCAACTCGCCTAGTTCTGGAGATGTGCGGAGGCGAAACCTCCCACACCGTAATGGCCGGCAGTCCCGATGTCCCGACCAAAGTAGTTAGTTTCCGTCCAGAGCGGGTCGGGGAACTGATTGGAATTAATGTAACCGAAGACGAACAGAGTAAGATCCTCGCTGATTTGGGTTTCGGCATCGAAATTGGCGACAGTAACTGGCAGGTCAGCGCGCCGACCTGGCGTACAGACATCGATGGGGAAGCGGACATAGTCGAGGAAGTCGCCCGCATCACTGGTTATGACCGCATCGAGTCCACCCCCCTACCCCGCGTAAACATCACCGCCAAACCTGCTTTGACGGCAATGCAACGACGGTTGCCGGCTGCCAAACGGGCCCTGGCCGTCCGAGGCATGATGGAATGCGTCACCTGGTCGTTCATGCCGCGCCGGTTTGCTGAGCTGTTTGGCGGTGGTGGCGAAGAGATACTATTAGCCAATCCAATTTCGTCCGAACTGGACGCCATGCGCCCGTCTATCCTGGGCAATTTGATCCTTGCCGTAGGCCGCAATGTAGACCGGGGCTATGACGATGTGAATTTGTTCGAAGTTGGACCTCAGTTCATAGATCCGACACCCAAGGGTCAGACCTTTGTCGCCACTGGCGTGCGCCGTGGCCAAGACGCACACCGCCATTGGTCCAGCACCCCTCGCGTCGTGGATGCTTACGATGCTAAGGCCGATGCCCTCGCAGTGCTGGAAACCATAAGCGCTCCGACAACGAGCATGCAGATTTCAGCAGACGCACCAGCCTGGTATCATCCGGGCCGCTCTGCGGTTATGCGCCTGGGGCCAAAAAATATCCTGGCGTCATTTGGAGAAATCCACCCCCGCATTTTGGAACGGCTAGATGTAACGGGACCGATGGTGGGTTTTGAAGTGTTCATACAAAATGCGCCATTGCCCAAGGCCAAGGCATCCCGCAACCGGGAAAAACTGCTAATCAGCGATCTGCCGTCAGTGCAGCGTGATTTTGCCTTCATAGTCGACGCGGCCACTACGGCAGACACCATTATTCGCGCCGCCAAGGACGCCGACAAAGCCTTCATCAGCGAAGTCAATGTATTCGATATTTATTCAGGCCAAGGAATTGAAGAAGGCAAAAAATCCGTCGCTATTACGGCCCGTCTAGAACCAAAGGATACAACCTTGACCGACCCGGAGATCGAAACCATCGCTGCCAAGATTGTGGCGGCAGTTGTGAAATCTACGGGCGCTGTTTTACGAGCTTGATTATTCACCTTCAACCTTACCTATTTGAATTCATAAGCTTCATTAATGCAAAGTCATCCAGAGTGGGCAGCCAAAATTAGGACTTTCCTGCTTTCACCCCGCGCGCGTGGGTGTTAAAAGCCCTCGGGAATGACCGATTTAAAGCATATCCGCAATTTTTCTATCATCGCGCATATTGATCATGGCAAGTCCACATTGGCGGACCGTCTGATCGAATTTTGTGGCGGTTTGGAAAGCCGGGAGATGCAAGAGCAGGTTCTCGATTCTATGGAATTAGAGCGGGAGCGAGGCATTACCATCAAGGCACAGACCGTCCGCCTGGAGTACAAAGCCAAGAACTGTGAAACCTACACTCTTAACTTAATCGACACGCCCGGCCATGTGGATTTTGCCTACGAAGTAAATCGGTCTCTTGCTGCTTGTGAAGGTTCTCTTTTGGTGGTGGATGCTAGCCAGGGCGTGGAAGCTCAAACCCTAGCTAACGTCTATCAGGCTATTGAAAACGATCACGAAATCGTCCCTGTTCTGAACAAGATTGATCTGCCCGCTGCTGAACCCGAGCGTGTCCAAACACAGATTGAAGAGGTTATTGGCATCGACGCATCGGGCGCCATTCAAACGTCTGCTAAATCCGGTATCGGCATCGAAGAGGTACTGGAGACCTTGATAGAACGCCTACCGCCACCCGATGGGGATGAAAACGCACCACTACAAGCTCTTTTGGTTGATAGTTGGTACGACGCCTACCTGGGCGTGATTGTTTTGGTCCGTGTCATACACGGACGTTTGCAAAAAGGCATGAAGGCCCGTCTGATGGCCACGGGCAGTCAACATCTGATCGAACAAGTGGGCATCTTTACTCCTAAATTGGAAAAGACCGACAGCTTGGGGCCCGGCGAATTGGGATATTTCACCGCTTCCATCAAGGATGTTGCCGAAACCCGGGTGGGGGACACCTTAACCGACGACAAGAACCCAACCGCGCACGCCCTGGAAGGTTTTAAGCCCGCCATCCCCGTGGTGTTTTGCGGCCTGTTCCCCGTGGACGCAGCGGATTTTGAAGACTTGCGCGAGAGCCTGGCGCGTCTCAAGTTAAACGACGCCAGTTTCGCATACGAGACGGAAAGCTCCGCCGCCTTGGGTTTTGGCTTCCGCTGCGGGTTCCTTGGCCTCTTGCATATGGAAATCATACAGCAGCGCCTGGAGCGGGAGTTTAACCTGGACTTGATCACCACGGCTCCTAGTGTGATTTATCGGGTCTTTCGAACGGACGGCGCTAAGGTCGAAGTGCACAATCCGGCGGACCTGCCCGACCCGTTGCATATCGACCGTATCGAGGAACCCTGGATCAAGGCAACGATTTTAGTGCCCGATGACTTTCTGGGCCAGGTCCTAAAATTGTGCGAGGAACGCCGTGGTGTTCAAATAGATCTGACATATGCAGGCAACAGGGCCATGGTGCAATACCACCTACCCCTAAACGAAGTAGTGTTCGATTTTTACGACCGGCTGAAATCAGTTTCCAGAGGATACGCCAGTTTCGATTATGAACTGGTCGATTACCGTGCCGAACGCTTGGTCAAAATGTCGATCCTGGTTAATCATGAACCTGTGGATGCACTAGCTATGATCGTACATGCCGAAAGGGCTGACCAGCGCGGCCGAGCCTTGTGCGAAAGGCTCAAGGACCTAATTCCCCGCCAGCTGTTCGCCATTGCCATCCAAGCCGCCATCGGGGGTAGGATTATTGCCAGGGAAACGGTACGTGCCCTGCGCAAGGATGTGATCGCAAAGTGTTATGGCGGCGATGTAACCCGCAAGCGCAAGCTGCTGGAAAAGCAGAAAAAAGGGAAAAAACGCATGCGTACATTTGGCAAAGTGGAGATCCCCCAGGAGGCATTCATTGCGGCGCTGAAGACCGGAGAATAGACGCAGCCTCCTACGCTAACGATCGGTTCTTCCGTTTCTTCCGGCATAATAGTAACACGGCTACGGCCGGAATAAGTGGCACTGACCAGGCCGGCCACAACAATATACTAACAATTAAGGCGTCCCAAATCGCTGGATGCAGATAACGCTGTACCGCCGGCTGGGCAACGGCGAGACTTTCCTTGTGTATGTCGTACCAGACCTGCCCAAATGCTATAGGCTCCCATGCTCCGCTCTGCAGTGAGGCTAAGGCCTCGGCGCCCGCCGCCAAGAGGGCCAGTGCCAACAGCAGCCAGCCGAGTATTCGTCCTATGGATTTAACCCATTTCATGATGGAGCAAGCGAGATCCGAT
>CAZDQC010000112.1:0-11628 GCA_964507245.1 uncultured Rhodospirillaceae bacterium | reverse complement strand
TGGTGTGATTGGCGAGGCCGTAGACCAGGTCGCCGTCATGTACGGCGGCGCCTTGGTAGAGCAAGGATCCACTGAAAGACTATTTGCGGGTCTTCGCCATCCTTACAGTCAGGGTCTGTTTGCCGCGGTCCCCCAGTTAGGTAAAGCTCGCAGTAGTCGCCTAGACACTATTCCAGGCACGGTACCTGAATTGGCCGATTTGCCCCAAGCCTGCACGTTTGCTGATCGCTGCGGCAAGGCCTCGGAGATCTGTCGGAACGCTGCGCCGGAAATGACATCCAATGGTCCAGAGCATCACACTGCCTGCCATCATCAGGACCTAACCGCGTGACGGACACTCCGGTACTACGTACGGAAAATCTGCATCGGCATTTTTTGCTACCGCGGGAAAGTCTTTTTCGTGCGCCTGCGGCTGTCCACGCACTCAATGGTGTGAGTTTGACAATCGAAAGCGGGCGTAGCCTAGGGGTCGTTGGCGAATCGGGTTGCGGCAAATCGACCCTTGCGCGCCTGTGCATGTTCCTAGATAAACCGACGTCTGGCCGAATTGAGGTTTTGGGTCAGAATCTAAGCGCGTTATCGCCATCCGTACTGCGCCAGGCGCGTTCCCGGTTTCAAATGGTGTTTCAGGACCCTTATGGTTCCCTGGATCCGCGCCACACGGTACGCCGAATTGTGGGCGAGACGCTCGACGCCTTGCCGGCCGGCGAACGGGGCAACCGGCGGGAGACGGCGATTGGTCAGGCTATTGATGCCGTCGGCCTGCGGGCGACCGATTTGGATAAATATCCTCACGAGTTTTCCGGTGGGCAGAGACAACGAATCGCTATCGCCAGAGCGCTGGTGACCCGACCCAGCCTAATTGTGGCAGACGAACCGGTCTCAGCACTGGACGTTTCGGTACAGGCTCAGGTTCTAAACCTGATGAAGGATCTGCAAAGGGATTTTGGCGTCACCTATATGTTAATCAGCCATGACCTTGGCGTCGTGGATTATGTCTGTGATGAAGTGGCCGTTATGTATCTAGGCCGCGTGGTGGAGCACGCCAGCCGGGATCAGCTATTCTCCAAGCCAGCGCATCCCTATACTCAGGCTCTGTTCGACGCAGTGCCTCGGATCGGCGCGACGAGGAGATTACGAAAGGTTCTGCATGGCGACGTTGGTTGCCAAACCAGAGTAATGGCCGGTTGTGCTTTTGCCGATCGTTGTCCTCAGGTGCAATCCCGCTGTACCACGGAAGCGCCCGAATTGCGAAAAATCGACAACGGACATATAGCATCTTGTCATTTTGCATGACAGAATAACCTAAATTATTCGTCACTAGGCTGGAGAAACATCATCTGATGACTGAGGTTGTCGAATTCGAGCAGGCGCGTCGTTGGCACCACCCCAATGCCGGCGACAACAATTCTAGGGGAAAATCAGATTTTTTCAACCGAACTGAATTGCGTGAGATTTTACAATCCTATAGTCGTGGTGTGATCGCAGGAGACTGGCTGGATTACGCCGTGGATTGGAATGACGGTGGTGCGGTTTTTGCTATTTACGGGAATGTATCAGCATTGCCGATGTATTCGATTCTCAAGCGAGGTAAGCCGGGCCGACGGTCGGGGGGTTATCAATTAATTGGTCGCGGTGGCGTATTGAAATTTGACAGGACCTTAGCGGCTATATTGAAGATGTTGGACAGTCGGCGTACCGCGATAGTTAAATCTGAGCGGTACGACATTGGCTAACGTGACAGAATATGAATTGAATATTTTAGCAAGTAATTGGCGTTAACTAAACCATTGGTAGGACGCCACGATAGAAATAGTCCGTGCGCGCTGGTTGCCAAGCTCGGGGCCCGGCCTGGATGATAGGATACCAGCGAACGTTGGCTCAAAATTGAATGCGTGTGTGTTTTGCCCAAACTTCCCGACCTAGCGTGGTGCCAAACCCTTTCCGTCTCAGTATGCGGCGGCAGGCATATTGGAAACAGTATCACCAAATTTTACAGCATGAGAAATAACCGCGCACAGTATTTGCGCTTGGCTCTTATTGGGTTAAGGATATTGCCGCTGACCGGAAAAATGCGGCAAAGTAACTCAATCTACAATATTTAAACTTAGGAACGGTAACTATTGTTGGGTCTATGGCTGGAATTTTGACGGAACCTTAAATAAAGCGATGAGGAACGAACCGCGTGAAACTTTACTCCAAATTTGCTCATTCCAATCGTAATTGTCACGTTGGTTTTGCTGATTTCCTGGGGTGTAGATCGAAATACTCACGGCTTTATTGCAATGAAGTACTTAGAAGATGATAGAACGGACAATTAGGCAATGATCCATCGATGGCTTGGACGGTCCGGGTTATCAATCACTCCTATCTGTCTTGGCACCATGATGTTTGGCAGCCGTACCGAGCCGGAGGAAGCAGAACGAATAATTGCGAGCGCGCGCGATGCCGGGGTCAATTTTTTAGATACTGCTGATGTATATGCCGATGGACGGTCGGAGGAGATCACTGGGGCGGCAATCGCGTCAGATCGAGATGATTGGGTCCTTGCGACAAAGGTAGCAGGCCCGAAAGGACCAGGGCCGAATCAGCGGGGGCTGTCGCGGAAATGGCTTGTTCAGGCCTGCGAGGCGAGCCTGAAGCGTCTGGGCACAGACTATATCGATATCTACTACCTACATAAGGAGGATCCAAATGCGCCATTGATCGAGACGGTACGGGCTCTGGGTGATTTGGTGCGCGAGGGGAAGATCCGGTATGTTGGATTGTCCAATTACCGTTCTTGGCGGGTGGCGGAAATTTGTCGTATTTGCGATGACTTGGGCCTGGACCGGCCCGTTGTCAGCCAGCCCTATTACAACGCCATGAATCGCATGCCGGAAGTAGAACACCTGCCCGCCTGCGACTACTACGGACTAGGAGTGGTGCCCTACAGCCCGTTGGCGCGGGGCGTCCTCACCGGCAAATACCCACCCAAAGATACACCGCCGAAAGAAAGTCGTGCCGGGCGGAATGATCCCCGTATGATGCAGTCTGAATGGAGGGTGGAATCCCTGGTCATCGCCCAGAAATTAAAAACGCATGCCGAGGTCCGGGACATCACTGCCGGCCAGTTCGCATTGGCCTGGGTTTTGAACAACAAGCTGGTGCACAGCGCGATCGCCGGGCCCCGAACCTTGGCTCAGTGGGAAGAGAACCTGGGCGCTTTGACTTATCAAATCACGGAAGACGACGAGTCGCTTGTTAACAGCCTCGTGCCCCCCGGCCATCCCTCAACACCTGGCTACACGGATCCGGCTTACCCAATTCAAGGCCGTGTGCCGCGTAATTAGATTCAGATGCCCCGTTATAAACTGACCTTGGAATACGACGGAGGTGATTTCGTCGGCTGGCAACGGCAGAGCAACGGTTATGCAGTTCAGCAAGCAGTGGAAGAAGCGGTCCAGGGTTTTTCCGGCGCGGTGGTGACAGTGCATGGCGCCGGCCGTACGGATGCCGGTGTACACGCCATAGGCCAAGTCGCGCATTTCGATCTGGACATTGAATTTTCTGGCGATAAGGTGCGCGATGCTCTCAACTTTCATCTTCGTCCAAACGCCATAGTTGTCACGGCAGCGCAGATAGTGCTGGCGAATTTCGATTCTCGGCTATCTGCCATCGCACGTCATTATCTGTACCGGATGACCGATCGACGGCCGCCCTTGGCCTTGCGGCGGGGTCATGTCTGGCACGCGCGCGGGCCGCTTGATGCTGATGCCATGCATCTGGCGGCGCAGTCGATGCTGGGCAAGCACGATTTCACTACATTTCGGGCGGTACAATGCCAGGCGACATCACCAATCAAGACCTTGGATGTGCTGGACGTCTCTCGGCAGGATGACGAAATTCATGTATGGTGCATAGCCCGATCGTTCCTGCATCACCAAGTACGTTCTATTGTTGGCAGTTTGCATAACGTTGGATTGGGTAAATGGACTGCCCAGGATCTTAGGGATGCACTTGAAGCACGGGATAGAAGCTGCTGCGGTCCCGTTGCACCGGCGGAAGGTTTATACTTGGCCACAGTGGACTATCCTATAGCAGCCGTCCCGCCAAAAGATTGAACAAAAGACCGAGCAACAGGTCCAACATCACCACGCCGATGGCGGTCAAAATTTTGCATTGTAGTCCTGCCCGCGCCACTAGATAACCGTAAAACAGTACCGTGATTTGCGCTGCCATGAGGATCAGTTTGGCGCTTTGACCTGACTGTGCTGAGGGTGGGAACAACAGGACAGCAGGAAGTATGACAGCCATAACCAGCACATTGGACCAGTTCCAGACTATGATATAGGGCACATAATTTTGGCTCAGGTCCATGAGGCGGGAAATAGGTATCATAACGACAGGGAAGGCAAGCCAGCCGAGGATATGTGCGGCCAGCTTTATCGCCACATAGAATTCCTTCGATGTAGCAGAACCCGTCGGCAGTTCCATACCAGATAGTTGACCGAGATTTAGGACAAGGAAGACGATGTAAAGTGGTACGACGATCAGGACTGCTAGGAATGACCGCCAAAAACCCTCGATGGACATGTTGAAGTAGTTCAGCGCATTTTCATCCTTGCGCGCTATGCGCCAGGCGCCGTTAATGGACTGAGTGATCTCAGCTAGCATGGATGCTGCTTTGGGCTTCGCTCGTCTCAAAATATAACTCGAGAACACGCGTATAAATTCTGGTCAGCTGTTCTATGTCGCTGACCGAGGCTTGTTCATCTACCTTGTGCATAGTCTCGGAGATCAGCCCAAATTCCGCAACTGGGCAATGGTGGTGGATAAAACGAGCGTCCGATGTGCCACCGGTCGTGGTGAGGGCTGGCTTGATGCCGGTAACTTCTTCAACAGCGTCGGAAATCAGGTCGGTGAACGGACCCGGTTGGGTCAGGAACGGTTGCGCGCCTATGCTAATCTTAAGAGTATAGTCACCGCCGACCGCGTCGCACTGCTCCTGCAACCACTTTTCTAGGTCGTCCGATGTTTGTTCAGTGTTGAAACGGATATTGAACAGGGCAGTAGCCTGTGCCGGGATTACGTTGCTGGCCGTATTCCCTACATCGATGCTGGCAAGTTCTAGATTAGTAGGAGTGAAATGCTCGTTACCGTTATCAAATAAATGGCTAGTGAAACGATCCATCATCTTGATCAAACGAGGCAGGGGATTGTCAGCCAAGTGAGGATAGGCCACGTGGCCCTGTATGCCCTTAACTGTCAATGTCCCGGTCAGGCTGCCCCTCCGCCCAATCTTTATCATGTCGCCCAGATTATCCGGATTGGTTGGCTCGCCGACCAGACAATGGTCCAAATTCTCTCCCCGGTTTGCTAGCCAATCCAGTACTTTAACGGTGCCGTTAATTGCAGGGCCTTCCTCGTCCCCTGTGATTAGCAGGGATATGGAACCTTCAAATTGGCCGTTCCTTTTACCTAGAAATCTATCCACAGCGGCGATAAAGGCCGCCACTGCGCCCTTCATGTCCGCGGCTCCGCGACCGTAGAGAATATTGTCTCTAATGTCCGCCGCGAATGGCTCTAAGTTCCAGGTGTTCGCGTCGCCTACCGGGACGACGTCAGTGTGGCCGGCAAAACAAAAATTAGGAAAACAGTCTCCTATCCGTGCGTATAGGTTGTTCACGTCCGGCGTCCCGTCTTCGGAGAAAGTCATATGGTGGGTTGTAAAGCCTAATCGTTCCAATGTAGCCCCAGTAAGGACAAGGGCTCCGCCATCTGTGGGCGTTACGGAAGCGCAGCGGATCAGTGCCTGCGTCAGTTCAATGGGGTCAGTGGGCACGTTGTTCGTCATGAGAAACCTAGTCGCGCAGCAACTCGTTGATGGATGTCTTAGAACGAGTGCCCTCATCCACTTGCTTGACGATGACGGCGCAATAAAGGCTGACCCCGCCCTCGGAGGGCATGGAGCCCGGCACGACAACGGAATAGGCAGGCACCCGGCCATAGGTCACTTCACCCGTAGCGCGGTTGAGGATCTTGGTGGAAGCGCCGATAAACACACCCATAGACAGCACGGCGCCTTCCTCGACCACGACGCCTTCGGCTACTTCGGAGCGCGCACCAATAAAACAATTGTCCTCTATGATCACCGGCTCCGCCTGCAAAGGTTCCAGCACGCCGCCAATTCCGGCGCCGCCGGAGATATGGCAATCTTTGCCAATTTGCGCGCAACTGCCGACAGTGGCCCAGGTGTCCACCATCGTGCCGCTGTCCACATACGCTCCTAGATTGACGAAACTAGGCATCAGAACCACGTTGGGCGCGATATAAGCCGATTTTCGTACAATACAACTTGGTACAGCACGAAACCCTGCGTCCCGGAACTGATTTTCGCCCCAGCCCTCGAATTTCGACGAAACCTTGTCATACCAAGTGGTATGTCGCCCAGGGCCACCACCGATTGCAGTCATGTCGTTCAGACGGAAAGATAGCAGAACTGCCTTTTTCAGCCATTGATTGACTGTCCATCCATCCGGGCCTTTTTCCGCCACCCGCTGTTCGCCTTTGTCCAAGGCATCCAGGGCAGCGTCCACGGCGTCGCGCCTTTCACCCCTGGTGTTGACGTTTATACTGTCACGCTGTTCCCAGGCATCGTTGATGACGGTTTCGAGACTGCTGGTATTCATGGCTATTTCTCCGCTACAATTTTGCGGCAAACTAACTCTGCCTGTGGGTCTGTCAACCGTGCAAATCTGTGATCCAGTCCGCCAGATCATCGGTGATGTGATGGACGTGGTAGGTCTGTTCGTCTGTTAGTTCGATGTTTCGGCCGCCACGCACCCAAACCGTAGTCATACCCAGGTCGGCAGCGGGGACGAGATTCTGGGCAATATCTTCCACCATTACGGCAGTGGTAGGATCAATGCCATAGCGGTCGAGCAGGGTTTCATAGGGCTGCTGGTTCGGCTTGGGCACGTAATCAGCGTCGACAATATCAAATGATGCCTCAAAATATTGCTTGATGCCCAGTCGACCCAGGACACGTTCGGCGTGATTGTTCGTCGCATTGGTATATATCATCTTGCGTCCTGGCAAAGCCTGCAAGGCCGGTCCAAGACGTTTGTCAATGGGAATTCCGGATAAGTCCAAATCATGTACATAGTTGAGATACTCGTCGGGATGCATACCGTGTTCCAGCATCATCCCGCGCAACGTGGTGCCATGAGCGCGGAAATAATTCTTCTGCACAAGGCGGGCCTCTTCCAAGGGCAGATTCAGGAAACGCGCCACAAATTCACCCATGCGCTGGCCCAATTGCGCGCCTAGGTCACAGTGGACGGAGTAAAGGGTGTTGTCCAGATCAAAGATCCAAACAGCGACATCGGCAGGGTTCAGGTCTTGTTTGTCTTGCATGTTTTTTGACTACGTCCACAACTGCCCCGGCGAACCTAGTGGTGGTGGCCGTTTAGGCTTCGATCATTGTGCCGACACCGGCGGCGGTGAAAGCTTCCAATAGCAACACATGCGGTAAGCGTCCGTCCAGAATATGGGCGGCACCTACGCCATTGGCAACGGCGTGCAGGCAGGTTTCCAGCTTGGGGATCATGCCGCCTTTG
Source organism: uncultured Rhodospirillaceae bacterium (assembly GCA_964507245.1). GTDB lineage: Bacteria > Pseudomonadota > Alphaproteobacteria. Next base: position 4,027 of record CAZDQC010000112.1, on the reverse strand, counting down.
ATGAAGCCATCCCGACGTAGTTCTTCGGCCCGTTCCGGTGTCATTTTGGAAATTAACTCGCCATTTCCGTCTAGGACGCCGGCGATATCGGTCAACATGACCAGTTTGGCTGCCTGCAACGTCGCTGCGATTTTTCCCGCAGCAGTATCGGCATTAATGTTGTATGTTTCGCCGCCCTCGCCCACACCGATGGGAGCGATGACCGGAATCAAGTCAGATCGTGCGAAAGTCTCTAACAGTTTGGGATTGATATTCACCGGCTCGCCTACGAAACCCAGGTCTAGAACTTTTTCAATATTGCTGTCTGGATCGCGTGTGGTGCGTTGCAGTTTCGCCGCCTCGATCAGACGCCCGTCCTTGCCCGATATACCCACAGCCGTGCCGCCGGCACTGTTGATGGCAGTGACCACGGCCTTGTTGATGGATCCCGACAGCACCATTTCGACTATGTCCACGGTTTCGCTGTCCGTGACGCGTAGGCCGTCAATAAACGAGCTCTTGATCTTTAACCGGTCCAGCATGGCGCCGATTTGAGGTCCACCGCCATGGACCACTACGGGATGGATTCCAACCTGTTTCATCAGAACCACGTCGCGAGCGAATTTTTCCGCCAGTTGGGCATCACCCATAGCGTGGCCGCCATACTTGATGACAAAGGTCTGGCCAGTGAAGCGGCGCATATAGGGCAGGGCTTCGGCCAGGGTGCGGACGGTGTGCAGTTGTTCATCTTGTTGTGTATCGGTCATGGGCCCTGCATATAACTCACTCGATCTTCTTCCGCTAGGGTCGCGACGGTCGCGCGGAGTAATTCCAGGCCGATTTTATTTTTGGATGAAGTTGCCAATATCTCAGGATATGCCGCCCCGTGACCTTTCAGTTCTGCCTCGGTTGCGGCCTGAACCTCGTCTAGTGGGCCGGGCTTTACTTTGTCGATCTTGGTCAGCACGACCTGATAGACCACCGCTGCCTTGTCCAATAGTTCCATGACTTTGCGATCTGGGGCACCAATGCCCCTTCGGGCATCAATCAAAAGGTAAACCCGGAGCAGATTGCCACGGCCGCGCAGATAATCTCCAATCAACTCGTTCCAGCGGGCAATTTCTTCCTTGCCGGCGCGGGCATAGCCATAGCCGGGCAGATCGACAAGCATTAGCCGCCCGCCAAGGCGGAAAAAATTAACTTCGCGGGTGCGGCCCGGCGTATTCGATGTTCGTGCTAACGTACGGCGATTAGTCAGGGCGTTAAGCAGACTGGATTTTCCAACATTGGAACGTCCAGCGAAGGCCACCTCGGGCAGCTCCACCGGCGGCAGGTCCGTCTCCGTGCGAACGCCCATGACGAAATCGCAGGACTGGGCAAAGAGCAGCCGTCCCACCTCCAGCTCAATGGATGTGGCCTCGTCCATTTAGGTTGGATTAACCGGGACACCCATGCGTCTCATGATGACCCATTGCTGACTGACCGAGAGAATATTGTTCCAGGTCCAATAGATCACCAGGCCCGCGGGGAAACTACCCAGCAGGAAGGTGAAAAACAGGGGCATGAAGAGGAATATTTTGGCCTGAACGGGATCGGCGGGCTGCGGGTTCAGCAACTGTTGAAAATACATGCTGGCACCCATAAAGATGGGCCAGATGCCGATCATCAGGAATTGGGGAATATCCCAGGGCACGGCGCCAAAGAGGGTTAGGATGTACATGGGATCCGGCGCCGATAGATCATGGATCCAGCCAAAGAAGGGCTGATGACGCATTTCGATGGTCACAAACATCACTTTGTACAGGGCAAAGAACACCGGGATCTGCACAATGATCGGCAAACAGCCAGAGGCGGGATTAACCTTTTCCCGCTTGTACATGGCCATCATCTCCTGGTTCATCTTCTGCCTGTCAGCGCCGTGGCGTTCCCGCAGCTTGGTCATTTCGGGCTGCAACGCCTTCATCTTGCTCATGGCCTTGTAGGATTTATTAGCCAAGGGGAAGAAAATCAGCTTGACGCAAACGGTCAGGAGCAGGATGGCTAATCCAAAGTTACCGAGTAGTTTGAAAAAGTAATCCAGAACAAAAAACAATGGTTTGGTCAGAAAATAGAACCAGCCGAAATCCACGGCCAAATCAAATCGAGCGATCCCAAGTTGTTTTTCGTATCTGTCCAGCAGGTGTACTTCCTTGGCTCCCGCAAAAAAACGGCTGACACTCTGCGCCGTGGCGCCGGGCGCCACGACTTGTGGCACCTGCACCATGAAATCGGCTTGGTAAGTGTCTTTTTTGTTCGGCCGGCTGTGCCGGAAGGCGCCGATGTAACTCGTTTTTTGTTCTGGGATCAGTGCGGTCAGCCAGTATTTGTCGGTAATTCCTATCCAGCCGCCAGTGCTGTTCGTCGTATTGGCCGGTGCTTCGTGAAGGTCATCGTAGTCGACTTCCTTCAGAGTATCGTTGAAGACCCCAATTGGACCTTCGTGAAGAATATAGAATCCCAAAGTGTTCGGCGTGTCTGTGCGCACTATACGGCCATAAGGGTAGGAGGAAATAGGCTTTGCCGAATTGTTTTCCACCTTTTGGGTTACGGTCAGCATGAAATTGTTATCAATTTCTATAATCTGGATGAAAAGTACCCCATCTGGATTTCTCCAGCTCAAAGTCAGCGGACGACCAGGAGTTAACGATTTATGGTTAGCTGTCCAAAGAGTATCGCCGCCCGGGACTTTGAGACTGTCCTGGGGAACCCAGCCGAATTGACCGAAATATGGGTTTGGCGCGCGGTGAGGAGATAACAGGGTGACGGCTGGGCTACCTTCTTTGATGGTTTGCTTGTAGTCCAGCATGGTCAGATCATCAATCCGGCCGCCTTTCAAGGCGATGCTTCCACCAAGGCGTTTGCTGTCAATCACCACCCGCGCCGACAGCTTCAACGCTGCGGCGCGGTTTGCAGCTAAGCTGGCGGCATTAGACATTGCGCCGGGTACAACGTTGCCAGCCGTCGATTTGCCGTCGGCAACAGCGCCAGGGGCCGCAGGCGTGATGGCGCCGTCGCTGCCCTGTTTTGCCTGCCCTTGCATCTGCGTTTCTAATGTCTCGTCCTGACGTTCTTGCTGCGGCGCTTCGACAAGGAATTGGAAGCCCAGCAGAATAGCCAGGGACAGGGCTATGGCGATTACGAGGTTACGTTGGTCCGACATGCAGATCGCTTTATAGATTTTCCAGGTGTGCTGGTACTTTTTTGACGGAATGATGGGGAATGGGAACGGGGTCGTATCCATGGCCGCCCCAGGGGTGACATCGCGCGAACCGACGCAAGGTAAGCCAGCATCCACTAAATGGACCATGTACTTGCAAAGCTTCCAATCCATAGTGGGAACACGTGGGCAAATATCGGCACTGTCCCCCTAACAAAGGCGCCAAGCTGTATCGATAGATCAAGATCAGGCCGCACAAGGTATGAGTAATCAAAAATCTCATTCAATGGCTCCGCAGGTGCGGTTCACGAGGCTTTTCGCCCGGTCCAGGGCCGTTATTAGATCGGCCTTCAAATCCCCGAAGGGTCGTTCGATAGTCGTCGCACGTCCGATTACGACATAGTCCTGGTTTGCAGCGGCGCGAAGAGGCATCACCTCTTGGACAGCCGCACGCAGCCGGCGTTTCACACGATTACGGGCGACGGCATTGCCGACCTTTTTGCTGGTGGTGAATCCAATACTTAGGGTTTGTTCCGAAGGGTCTGCATTTGCTTTGTCTCGGCGTGCCACTTGCAGAACAAGGCCAGGGGCGACGTGGGCCCAGCCGAATTGGGCTATACGAACAAATTCCGCGCGCCTTTTCAGACGCACGAGGGTCAAGTCACTGCGCTTCATATCGTCATACATCAATCCACCAGACCCAGTACTGCGGGTTGGTATCATCCTATGCCGAGAGTTTCTTGCGGCCCCTAGACCGGCGTTTGGCCAAAAGCCGGCGGCCACCGACTGTTGACATGCGTTGACGAAAGCCATGCCGGCGTTTGCGAACCAGTCTACTTGGTTGGTAGGTGC
>CAZDQC010000111.1:0-11765 GCA_964507245.1 uncultured Rhodospirillaceae bacterium | reverse complement strand
GGGCATTTTGTTGCTGAAGGGGATGCCTTTCGTTTTAACTACCTGGAAGACTAAGATACAGGCGGTTCTAATTTTAGGAGTCCTATCATGGTAGCAAAACGCCCGAAGTTCTGCGGCTGGGGGTACGAAGGCGACGGCCTGACCCAAGAAGAACGGGAAATGGTGTTAGCCCGCTATGCGGAACGCTTTGGCTTAGAGGGGTTTGACAAATTCATCAATTCGCCATTGCCAGACCAGGTTGACCTCCACGCCTCTCGAATAGAAATACCCGCCGCGTTGGCAGATTTTTGTTCCGCCGCCAACATTGATCGCCTGACCCATACGTACGGGAAAAGCTTTCCTGACTACGTCCGAATTTACGACAAGAATTTCACCAATGCGCCGGACATCGTGGCTTATGCCAAATCCGAAGATCACGTGGATGCAGTACTTGATTGGGCCACTGGTGCCAAGGTGGCCGTCATCCCCTTTGGCGGGGGTTCCTCTGTCGTGGGCGGCATTGAGCCGGCGGTTGGTGGCAATTTCGCTGGCACTTTGAGCCTTGACTTGACTGGCCTAAATCAAATCCTAGAAATCGACAAAACCTCCCGCGCGGCACGAATGCAGGGCGGCATCCGTTGTCCGGATATCGAAAATGGCTTACGCCCCCATGGCCTGACCATGCGCCATTTCCCTCAAAGTTTTGACTTGGCGACCCTGGGCGGCATGATCGCGACCCGTTCGGGCGGACATTTTGCCACACTCTACACTCACATCGACGATTTCGTGGAGAGCACTCGAATGATGACGCCGGCAGGTGTGATGGAAAGCCGCCGCCTGCCGGGATCAGGTGCCGGACCCAGTCCAGACCGCGCAGCCATTGGCTCCGAAGGCTCCCTCGGCATTATCACCGAAGCTTGGATGCGACTGCAGGACCGACCCACCTTTCGCCGCTCAGCCGCAGTCAACTTCGAGACTCTCGAAAGGGCGGTGGAAGCGGTACGTCAATTAACACAGTCAGGTCTATTTCCGTCCAATGTTCGTCTGCTAGACCGTACGGAGGCATTACTGAACGGCGCCGGCGACGGCGAACACGATGTAGTCGTCCTGGGCTTCGAAAGCGCTGATCACTCGGTGGATGCCTGGATGGAACGGGGATTGGCTATTTGTAGTGAGTTAGGCGGAACCTACGATCTGGAAGCGTCGAAGGCTGAAGATAGCAACACCTCTGGAGCGGCGGGCGCTTGGCGGAATGCCTTTATCAAGATGCCCCATTTCCGAGACGCCTTGATCTCAGCAGCAGTAATTTCAGACACGTTTGAAACCGCCATCACCTGGGACAAATTTCATGATTTCCACACGAACGTCACTGCAGCGACCGAAAAGGTGATCGAACGGGCCACTGGCCGAAAAGGCATCGTAAGCTGCCGGTTCACCCATGCCTACCCGGATGGCGCGGCGCCTTATTACACTTTCCAGGCGGTAGGCCGTCATGGGGCACTACTGGAACAATGGCACGAAATTAAGAGCGGAGCTTCCGATGCCGTTATCGAACATGGCGGCACTATTACCCACCATCACGCGGTGGGCCGGGATCACATGCCCTGGTACGAGCGGCAACGGCCGGAAGTATTTGGCAAGGCCCTACAAGGTGCCAAGGAGAAATTAGATCCAGCGGGTATTCTCAATCCAGGCGTAATCGTGCCCTTAGCGGGATAGGAGTTGTATTGTGAAGCTTTTGAGTTTTGAAACGGATGCTGGCACCAGTTACGGTCGCCTAGAGGGTCATGGGGTGATTGATCTGGGTCAGAGGTTGGGCAACAAATATCCCGATCTTCGGACCCTTCTGGAGGAAAGCGGCCAGGCCGAAGCCGAAGCTATTGCCGCGACAGATGTGGATTATAGGCTGGATGAAATTTCTTATCAGCAAGTCATACCAAATGCCCGGCGGATCATCTGCATCGGCTTGAACTATCGGGAACACGCCGCCGAGATGGGTCTGAAATTTCCCGAACATCCGTCATTGTTTTCCAAATGGCCTGATGCCCTAGTTGGCCACGAAAATGATATCATCTGCCCTAAGGCATCCAAGAATTTCGACTTTGAGGGTGAACTGGCTTTCATTATTGGCAAACCAGGCCGCCATATTAGCGTTGCGGACGGTATGAGCCATGTCGCGGGCTACACCCCATTCCTGGACGGCAGCGTAAGAGATTTTCAAGGTCATTCGGTGATTGCAGGGAAGAATTTTCAGCATAGTGGGGCCTGCGGACCTTGGTTGACCACGGCCGACGAAATTACCAATCCCATGGATTTACGGCTTACCACCTGTCTGAATGGCGAAGTCGTTCAGGACGAGAGTACTGCACAGCTTTATTATACCGTGCCCGATATCATTGCCTACGTCTCCCAGTTCACGCCATTACATCCTGGCGATGTGATCGCCACTGGAACACCCAGCGGCGTTGGTGCCGGACGCAAGCCGCCTTTATGGATGCAGCCTGGCGACCGTATTACTGTAGAGATTTCGGGATTGGGCAAATTGGCCAACAACGTCGTGGCCGAAGCAGACTAAGGCAGCGCCGAGAAGTATTTCATACACCCCAGCCGCTATATTAGCGCCACACGCGCAATTCCCGTTATATTAGGAGTCATAAAGCGTTAGGCGTTCTTTCGCGATTGGTTCGCCCATAGGGATGATTTGTTAACTCATACTGGACTAAAAGCTGAAAATAGTTTTTAGGAAATTGGAATTCCCTAATTAACCCTGGCATTTGATACTAAGTAAAAAATTAAATTTATTCTGCAGCAGTACTCGTTATATTTTTTCTTTCAACCCAATCCCGTAAAATTTTGTGAGAGTGGCTCGACTCTTTGTTGAATAGTTTCGCTTGAGAAGAATTTTGCGCAGTGAACTCGAGCCGGTAACCGTTGGGATCATGAAAATATATAGAAGAAAAAATTTTATGATCGATAGGGCCCTCCACCTCCAGATCCCGATCAATTAACAGTTGACGCCACTTCGCCAAGGCATCGTGATCGGCAACGCCCATAGCAAAGTGTAAGTCCAAGCCCCATTGGTGTTTGAATTCAAACTGCGGCGCCATGCCGCCCTCGTCTGCAACCTCGAAAAACGCCAGATAGTTCCGGTCTGCATTATTATGACCGCCAATATCAAAAAATATATGCATGTAGCGAAGTGGGTCACCCGTCGTGGGGTGTTCGTTGATATCTAAGGCCTGAACCATGGGAAACCCCAATAGATCCTCATAAAATGCGCGTGTTTCCTCGGCGTTTCTGCAGCGGTATGCGGCATGATGGGCGCCCGTAGCTGGCGGCATTTCAGGTCGGGTCGATGTGGCGATCATTTTTCCCTCCTATTGGTTCGCCGAAGATGGTAGCAGGTTTTCCCATCACCTCATATCATCCGATCAATGATCAAATATGCACAACACATTATCGTCGCGGGCGCTGGACTGGGCGGCCTGACACTGGCCCTTTGTCTAGCGCGGGTCGGATTTCGTGTAACGGTGCTGGAGCAGGCCAAGGTACTAGGTGAAGTCGGAGCTGGCGTCCAAATTAGCGCGAACGGCGCCCGCGTGCTCTATCACCTTGGTTTGGCTGACGCCTTAAACAGGGTTGCATTCCGTCCAGAAAGTGGGGAAATGCGCCATTGGCAAACTGGCGAAACCCTTAGCTCTCGGCCTTTGGGCCAAGCAAGTGAACAGGATTTCGGGTTCCCCTACTTCCATCTACATCGCGCCGATTTCCATTCCATCTTGGCTACAGAGCTCAGAGATGTCATTTCGGTAGACCTGCACCTGGACCACAAGGTAACGGAATTTGACCAGACCGAGACCGGCGTACGTGTTTCGACCGAAGGTGGCGCAAACTTTTCCGGCGATGTGTTGGTGGGGTGCGACGGCATCCACTCCGCCATCCGGGAGCAATTGTTCGGGCCGGATGCCCCGCGTTTCACGGGCTGCGTCGCATGGCGAGCAACCGTACCGGTGGATATTCTGCCACCCGGCCATGTGCGCCCCGTCGCCTCCAACTGGATTGGCCAGGGTGGCCACTTCGTGCATTATTATGTCCGACGTGGCGAACTAGTGAATTGCGTCGGCGTCATGGAGCGAGGCGCATGGCAGGCTGAATCTTGGTCCAGCGCAGGCGCCATCACGGAGTTCATAAATGATTTCTCCGGATGGCATGAGGATCTGCAGATTTTAATGCATGCAGCGGAAAATTGTTTTCAATGGGGTTTATTCGATCGCGATCCCATGCCGCAATGGGGCGATGGTCGGGTTACTCTCTTAGGTGATGCCTGTCATCCCATGCTGCCCTTTATGGCCCAGGGCGCCGTCATGGCAATTGAAGATGCCTATACCCTGGCCCAATGCCTTGCCGCCAACGAGAGTAACCTGCCCGGTGCGTTGTCGCACTATGAAGCTCTACGCAAGGAACGCACGACCGTCGTGCAAAAAATGTCCCGGGACAACATTCAGTTTTTTCACCGCGCGGATATTCCGAATCTCGAGGCACGTATGGCCGGCCATCGGGATGCGCACCGCTGGCTCTATAGCTTCGATGTTACAAACCAAGCATTCAGTTCCGGAGGTCCTTAATAGGCCGGTCAAATAACTCCCTTACAAACACTTAGGCACCACCCGCAATTGGGACGGGCACAAGTTATGGGCGCACAATGCATATGGGTTCAATATTCGGAGCACTTTATTTGATCACAGCAGAATATTTATCCAAACGGCGCAGCACATCGTCCTGTGGTTCCGAGGGCAAGGTCAATAATGCTCGGGTAACGCCCGCTTCGGCCCAGCTATCCAGCACGGACTGGTCATCTGAGGCGCCAAACACACTGACGGAAAATTCCGACAAATTGCGGCCGCCTTCTTCGGCAATGCGGGCCAAGCGGGCCAGATTTTCTTTTGCGTCAAAGCCACTGCGTGCTCGAGGTAGCCAGCCATCGCCATATTCAACAATGCGCCGCAAAGTGTAGTCAGTTTCACCACCTAGAATCACGGGCGGATGGGGATTTTGCACCGGCTTGGGATGGGCCCAAGCTGCATCGAAGTTGACGAACTCTCCGTGGAAGGTGGCTTCTTCCTCTGTCCACAGAGCCTTCATGGCCAAAACATGCTCTCGCATCTGGGCGAAGCGCGTTTTGTATTGAACACCGTGATCTTCCATTTCTTCTACATTCCAGCCGCCGCCGATACCGAAGATCAGTCGTCCATTGGACATCATATCTAGGCTGGCAACAGACTTAGCGGTAACGATGGGTTCGCGCTGGGACAATAAGCAGATGCCAGTACCCAGCTTCAGGTTCTTGGTTACCGCGCCCGCATAGGCAAGAGAGACAAAGGGATCATGAGTATGCCAATAATCCTTGGGCAGATCGGCGCCACCTGGCCACGGGGATTTTCGCGAGGCAGGGATATGTGTGTGTTCAGGAACAAACAGGGATTCGAAGCCGCGCTCCTCCAAGGCGATGGCAAGTTCGTCGGTGCGAATGGTATAATCCGTCGCAAAAATCATGGCGCCGATATGCATATTAAATCCTCCTGGCGTTAGTTGCCGCCCGGCATTAGAACCATGCAGCCCCGTGCTGTCCAGCACGCAGACGCGGGAGCGCTATTGCGTGATTTCTCGAATGAGTTTTCGGGATCCCCAAAATCGTGCGCCATCTCCGCTAATATTGGCACGTACTAGGAACTCAGGAGACCTTTGTCGAAGAAGATGGCGTTCCTAACCTTTTGGGTGGGATCAAAGCCAGACAGTCCTATATGAACTGGCAGTTCCTCCCAACACGGCATAGCACACTGGGCATAGTCGTAGGGTCTGACCAGATCGAAACCCTGTCGCTGAGCGTCTGATGTATTGGAAACGACAAAATAGACCGTATGACGTTAACTCACCCTAATAGGAACCAACCCCTAGGCATTCCACCACCAAAAGCGTAAGTTGCGGCCCAACAATTTTCCCAACGACACGGTATTGCAAAGGACGGATCAACAAAATGCGAATTGCAACCTTAAACTACAATGGCAATCAAATTCTTGGCGTGCGCCAGGGCGACAATTATGTGGATCTGTCGAAAGCCGCTGCGAATTTACCCCAGGACATGACCGCGTTGTTAGCAGCAGACGCATTAGGCCAAGCCAACGGGGCGGCCCAATCAGCTACGGACGACGCCCTAATCCCTGCAGACAGCGTCACTTATCTGCCATTGGTGACAAATCCGCCTAAAATCCTGTGCTGCGGCCTAAATTATCGCGATCACGCGGAAGAAACAGGCAATGCCATACCGGACTATCCCATCATCTTTATGCGCGCACCCACCACCATGGCAGCCCATAACGGCCCGATGATCCTGCCCAAAGCGGCGTCGGACTACGACTATGAGGCTGAACTGGCCGTAGTCATCGGCAAGGGTGGCCGACACATTTCAAATGCGGATGCGTTGGATCATGTGGCGGGTTATTCCTGTTTCAATGACGGTTCTATCCGCAGCTATCAGTTCAAGTCACCACAATGGACCATGGGCAAGAACTTTGACGCATCGGGCGGTTTTGGGCCGGAACTAGTTACCCCGGACGAACTGCCAAAAAGCGTCGACAACTTGCGTATCCAATGCCGCCTAAATGGCGAAACTCTGCAAGATTCGAACACGGAACAACATATCTTTGACGTCCAAACCGTCATTGCGACTGTGTCCGAGGCCATGACCTTGTGCCCGGGCGATGTCATCATAATGGGCACACCATCGGGCGTCGGCTCTGCGCGGACACCTAATATCTGGATGAAAGACGGCGATGTCTGCGAGATCGAGATTGAAGGTATCGGCATTCTTTCAAATCCCATCGTCGCGGAGTAGATGCTGGCATCCTTGAAGCCGCCACCCCGGCCCTTGCCGGGTCTAGGAGAGGTAACGGCGGGCATTGACCGGCACAATCTGGTCAACGCCCTGGTTGCCTGGCTGTTTGCCATTTCAGGGCCAGTCGCAATTATTTTCGCTGTGGCCCGTCAGGGCGGCTTGCATCCGGACGACGTCAGTTCCTGGGTTTTCGCCGCATTTACCATCGGCGGCTTACTGACCATGGCGTTCAGCTATTTATTCCGTCAGCCCATCGCTATCATGTGGACAATACCCGGCGCCGTGCTGGTTGGTGGCGCCCTGCAGCACCTCAGCTTAGCCGAGGTGATTGGAGCCTGTTTGGCCTGCGGCTTGTTGATCGCCTTTTTAGGCATGACAGGCTTGGTATCCCGCATCATGACAGCTATTCCCATGCCCATCGTCATGGCAATGGTAGCCGGCGTCTTTCTACCCTTCGGTCTAAACATAATTACGGCGTTCAGTGATGCTACGGCGATGGCCATCGCCATGGTAGTGGCCTTTGCCATTCCTACCGCGATCCCACGCCTAGGAAGCGTTCTTCCGCCAGTTTTATGCGCCCTGGCGGCGGGCGTGGCGATAATAATTTCTTCGGGTCAGATGAGCGATGTGCAAATTCCTAACCTAGCCTTCGCCCAGCCAAAGATTTATATCCCAGAATTCACCTTGCGTGCAATCGGTGAACTGATGGTACCCTTAGCCGTAACGGTGATCGCCGCCCAGAACGCCCAGGGGTTCATCATCCTTCGCCAAGCTGGTTACGATCCGCCGGAAAACAATCTGACAGTCGCCTGTGGCTTTGGCAGCCTGCTCTATGGCGTCTTCGGATCGGTGCCGACCTGCGTCACGGGACCAGCCAATGCCATTCTCAATACCTCCGGCAGCAAGGAATGCCGATACGTGGCAGGCATGTTATTTGGCTTGCTGGCAATAATTTTTGGATTATTTGCTCCCTTCACGACGGGATTGGGATTGTTACTGCCAGCGGTGTTCATCAACCTACTAGGAGGCCTAGCCATGCTTGCCGTCCTACAAAGCGCCTTCGCAACAGCATTTAGTAGTCCCCATGCCTTGGGCGCTCTGGTCACCTTCATCGTTACCCTGTCGGGAGTTGCGGTGCTGAATATTGGCGCGCCGTTTTGGGGCCTTGTCTTTGGCTACGCCACAACCCTGCTGTTAAACCGGCCGACTAAGCCGTAGGCTCCGATTGGTTTCCGTACACAAAAATTGGGTGGTTTACCGGTTACAAGGTTCCAAAGTGCGTTCCAGGGACCTATATTCCGCTACGGGCCGCCAACGGAAAGCAGACTATGAAACTGTGCGCATCTTTGCCGCCAATACCCTGAGCGCGACACTGTAGGAATTTTCTTATGAAACCAGAAGAAATTCTCTCTTATGAGCCCAAGGTTTTGAGCCAAGGGCAACGCGAGTTCTATTTCGAGAATGGCTATCTTCAATTGGAAAGCTTCGTTGGTCAGGATTGGCTGGACCGTCTATGGACCGTGACAAACCGGCTTATTGAGCAGAGCCGGACGCTGACTAAATCGGACACGGTATTTGATCTGGAGCCTAACCATACGGCGGAAAAGCCACGTCTACGCCGCATCTCCCAGCCCGTAGGCCTGGACCCAGTTTACGAAGAGTTCGGCCTGCGCGGCCCCATTGTCGATCTAGCAGAGGACTTGGTTGGCCCGAATGTGAAATTCCACCATTCCAAATTGAATATGAAATGGGCCGACGGAGGCGAAGAAGTACAATGGCATCAGGATATTCAGTTCTGGCCCCACACCAATTATTCCCCCCTGACCATCGGTCTGTACATGGATAATGTAGACGATCAGATGGGACCCATGGGCGTATTGCCCCGCAGCCATAAAGGCAAGATCTACGACCTCTATGGCGATAACGGCCAGTGGGTTGGTGCGCTAAACGACCGGGATCGCGGGCAATTACCCCTAGAGGATGCCGTGTGGCTGAAAGGCCCCAAGGGTTCGGTGACCATTCACAATTGCCGCATGTTGCACGGCTCCATGACTAACAACTCATCCCGCAGCCGGCCTTTATTGCTGCACTCCTACGCCTCTGCCGATGCCCTAATCATGGCAGACAGTGTCGTGACTGGCGTCAAATATACGGACGAGATAATTCGGGGAAACCGAGCGAAATGGATTCATTTCGACCCCGAGCCTTGCCTAAATCCGCCAGATTGGTCAAAGGGTTATACCTCGATCTTTGCGCTGCAACAGGAAGAGGCAGCCCAGTAACGCGCTTCCAGCTCAGCGGCTTTGCTTCCGCATAACTGCCCGCCGCCATTGCCCCGCCTAGGAAACCGGCCCTTAGCACCATTACCGGTATGATCATTGAATACCCCATGGCCAAACCGGCGAGGGCTCGGGTGCCGATCTGCCCCACGTAACAGATCTATACCACGGCAACAGCACCACCGATCAAAAAAGCCGTGGTGTTCGAAGCAGCAAGCTGCATGAAGGTTCGAGCAAAATTCCCTCCAGCAGACGTTCCATATTCCGGTGCAACGGAGGAATTGGATGGACTGCTGGTATACGCTCCGGATCGCCGTTGAACTGTTTTGCTATTTTATGGTCTGGTAGAGCGTATATTAGTCGACGTTACCGGATGCAAAACTCGACTAAATGGCTCCGGCTTCACGCAGTTTGGCAATTTCATCCGGATCTAAGCCCAGCCATTTGCCATAGACCTGGTCGTTATCCTGGCCCAGTTCAGGGTTCAGGGTCAGTTCCATAGGTTCGTTTCCCTGTATTCGGATGGGGCTATGAGGGGCCGCGATGCGCCCAACAACCGGATGATCGACCCAGCGTAACATACCACGTTGGTGCAAATGAGGATCGTTGACGACTTCTTCCAAATCTCTCACAGCAGCTGTAGGTACATGGTGTTCTTGCGCCGCAGCCTCGGCCTCATATTTAGTCAGCGTAGCGACCCAGGCGCCGACAATCTCGTCCACTTCATCCATATGCAGCACGCGGGCGTCGGAAGTCAGATACCGTTCGTCATCCATTAAATCTTCCCGCCCCATCGCAACCAGAAGATTTTGCCAATGATCTTCCCGCACGGTGATGATGGCCACATAGCCGTCCTTGGCTGCATAAACATTATAGGGCGCCACCGACAGGCCGCCATGTTTATTGCCTGTGCGGGTAAGGATCTCACCGCCCTTTTGTTTCTGTCCAAAATACATACCCAAATTTGAGGCTAAAGTAGGAAAGATAGAATCCAGCATGGAGACTTCCACCATCCGTCCCTTGCCGGTACGCGTCCGTTCGAACAAGGCAGTGACCACGGCACCATAAAGGTGCGTGCCGGTGATAAAATCGCAAATAGCGGGGCCGGCCTTGACAGGCGGGCCTTCGGGGAAACCCGTGACATGCATGACACCGCCCACCGCCTGCACTGTCAGATCCATCGCCAGGTCATCACGCCTCGGGCCCTCCCAGCCATAGCCGGAGCCGGAGGCATAGATCAGTGCCGGATTGATGGCCATCAGAACCTCAGGGCCGACACCGAGGCGTGTCATTACCGTAGGTGCAAAATTTTCTAACAGCACGTCCGCCTTCTTTACCATTTTACAAAGGGTTTCGCGTCCGCGCTCATGTTTCAGGTTCAAGGTCACGCCTTCTTTGTTAGCGTTTAACATGGCCAGGGGAACGCTACCGCCATCGGCAACGGTGCGCCGACGGAGTGGTTCTCCGTGGGGTGGCTCGATCTTGATCACCCGAGCGCCGGACATGGCCAGCATGAACGAGGCATAAGGCCCGTTATAGATTTGACCAAAATCAAGGACGGTGATCCCATCCAAGGGGTAGGCTGACGCTGACATGAAAATCCTCTGAAGACGACTGCTCCAACATTTTTGCCTACTATATACCTAAAACCAGGATCGGCAGCTGCATGTTAGCTATTTCCAATCTTTTAGTGATTAGTATCTATACCTTTGTATCTCGTCGTGGGCCTGCAAAGTGCCTGAGCGGATGGGTAGTAGAGCGGCCGCCTGGCCGATTTCTGATGTTGGCCGGTGATTTGTTCGGCGGCGACCCTACACGACCATACTTTGAGCGGCCAGTGTCAACTAAGGTTGAGAATTAGGGATAAAGCTTCTCCGTTCGCCAACCACTATCACTATTGACATCGCGGTAGAACACTTCCCTGTCGTGCAGTCGGAAGGGTTTGTCGGTCCAAAATTCGATTTTTTGGTGCACAAGGCGGTAACCGGACCAGTGGGGTGGACGCGGCACGACGCCCAGGACATGCTTGGCGGCATAACGCGCCACCGCCTTTTCCAGAGCGAACCGGTCCTCTAGGGGCCGGGATTGCTGGCTGGCCCAGGCGCCGATCTGACTATCCTTGGCGCGGGATGCAAAATAGTCGTCGGCCTCTTGATCCGTGACCACCACGATCTGGCCCTGAACGCGCACTTGACGGCGCAGGGACTTCCAGTGAAAACACAAGGCCGCCTGGGGATTGGCTTCGAGCTCATTTCCTTTAGCACTTTCGAAATTTGTATAAAATACAAAGCCAGCCTGATCTACCCCCTTCAACAATACCATCCGTACATTAGGGTTGCCGCTACCGTCTGCCGTAGCCAGAGCCACGGCCGTCGGGTCGTTCGGCTCGGACTTTTCCGCCTCCGACAACCAGGATTGGAAATGAGTAATAGGATCGTTAATCTCAGCCATGGCTGCCAATTTAATGGCCTGATGACAGGCTGTCGATGACATCTTGACAGCTTGCCTGGGGGAACCCTATACCCCCCTTCTCATCGGCTCCTTAGCTCAGTTGGTTAGAGCACGGGAATCATAATCCCGGTGTCCCCAGTTCGAGTCTGGGAGGAGCCACCAAA
>CAZDQC010000110.1:0-11950 GCA_964507245.1 uncultured Rhodospirillaceae bacterium | reverse complement strand
CAGCCAGGAACCTGGTAAAGGCAATTGATCGGACCACGCGCAGCTTGAGGCGAGCAACAATCTGACAGGATGGTATGATATTTGCTACCCCGTCTGGGGGCGGTAAATTGATGTTTGAGCTCATTTTTGCGCATTGCCCAACTGCTTACTGTTTTTCCGTTTCCCCAAATTTCGGGCAAGTCAGGATGTTTCTAACTGAATAAAAATTGTGAAACGAGATTTCAACATGGCAACCAATACAACTAAAAAGACCCAAGCTAAGACGTCAACAAAGAAAAAAGCGATGAAAAAGGTCAAAAGGACCAACGGCTTCGCAGCGGGTGATTATGTTGTCTATCCAACGCACGGTGTAGGGCAGATTACCGGGATCGAAGAACAGGAAATTATTGGCATGAAGCTGGAGTTATTCATCGTGGATTTCGACAAGGAAAAGATGACCTTGCGGGTTCCTATCGATAAGGCTGAGGCCACGGGTATGCGGGCGCTGGCCAGCGCCGACAAAATGAAGATTGCTATGACTACGCTCAAGGGCCGGGCGCGTGTGAAGCGCACTATGTGGAGCCGCCGGGCACAGGAATATGAGGCCAAGATCAATTCCGGCGATCCCGTCTCCATCGCCGAAGTCATCCGGGATTTACATCGTGGCGAGGGACAACCGGAACAATCCTACAGCGAACGGCAGATCTATGAGGCAGCGATGGAGCGTTTGATGCGGGAATTGGCCACGGTGGAAGGCCTGGATGATGATCAGGCGACAGAAAAACTTGTAGGCATCCTCAATGCCTCTTGATTGACGGATCCTTAATAAGATGTGCCAGTGATACCGCGCTAGTCAAATTTGTCAGGGTTGCTAGGCTGTTCGGAATATTGGTGCTAGTGAAATCCGTCCTGGACAGTTCCTTGCCAGACAATTCTAAATATTTAAATGAACAATTGGACCGCTGGCCACTCACTACCTGTGCCACTGTGCAGAGATGGGCCGCCTGGATGTCGTTTAACTCCGACCAAGCAATTATTTGAGTGCTGCCGTACTTATTATAGCAATTCATAGGGGTTGGATGGGAACTGCTGGAGCAATTCAAAATTTATACCAGTTTGATACCTATTCGCCTTAAGTTTTGGCAAAAATGCTGACAAGATGGTTGGTGTTAAGAATTCGCCGATTCCTAGCCTGTTGCGGCGGTTGTTCGGTTTGTCCAATATAGCAGGCAAATTTTACATAGAGAGCTGCGAGCTATGAGGGAATTCGAAACGGAGATCAAAACCGACGATGGCACCATGGATATCTTCGTCTGTCATCCGGAACAGAACGGCCCCCATCCGGCGGTTATTTTGTATATGGACGCTCCGGGCATTCGAGAGGAACTGCGGGATATGGCGAGACGCATTGGCACGGTTGGATACACTGTATTGTTACCTAATATGTACTATCGTACCGGTCGCGAGGGTCACTATGGATATGATCTCGCCCGTATTCGCGACGACGACAGCCAACGTGACAAGATGTTTCAAGTTATGAATTCGTTGACCAACGCTGATGTGGTAGACGATACCAAGGGTCTATTGGCGTTCATCGATGGCTACAAGGCGGCGGTGTCCGGCCCCATTGGCTGCGTTGGTTATTGCATGAGCGGGCAATTCGTTATGTCCGTAGGTAGCGCCTATCCCGACCGTTTTGCCGCCATTGCGGCCTATCATGGTGTCAAAATAATCACGGACCAGCCTGATTCGCCCCATTTATTTGTAAGCAAAATTAAAGGGGAGGTCTACCTGGGTTTTGCCTCCGATGATCCCCATGTGCCCCAAGCGGAACTGGACGCCATGCCAGGCGTTATGCAGGCCGCTGGCCTAGATCATAGGATCGAAATTTATCCGGAAACTGAACACGGTTTTGTCTTTCCCCAGCGAGCGGTATACAAAAAGCACGCGGCTGAGCGGCATTGGGAAACCATGCTTGCGTTGTTTGCTCGTCGTTTGCATTCCTAAAGGAACGGGATCCTTTGGCAGTATAAGCCCACTGGGATTGTCCTCAGAACCGATCTGTTCACACAATTCTAGCAACGGCAGAAGCGAATTCTGCCTCATTTAGTCTGGAGTTGTTGGCAGGCCACCTCTGATGCTGTTTTATCGGATTGTTGCGGATCCGAGACGATTTTGGTGATGAACAAGAAGATCGTTGCTGGGGCAGCTGTGGCGATATTGAACAGGATAAAGGCGTTTTTACTGCTGTCCGCGTCTTCCGCCAGCAGTTACAACCTGGGCCGCTTTCGATCTTTTTGCATAGGAATTCAAAGGGCAAGGCGATTGCTTTGCCGGCGGATTATGATTAGAGATTTGCGAACCTGTTCTTCGATATTATCTGCTAGGCGGTCGTGCCACCGACAGTCAGACCATCAATCAACAGTGTTGGCTGTCCGACACCAACAGGCACACCTTGACCAGCCTTGCCGCAAGTGCCCACCCCAGGATCCAAGGCTAAGTCGTTGCCTATAGCTTTCACTTTTGTCAGGACGTCAGGGCCATTGCCGATCAGGGTGGCACCTTTCAGGGCCGAGCTGATCTTTCCGTCCTGAATTTGATAGGCCTCTGTGCAGCTGAAAACGAACTTTCCGGACGTGATATCCACCTGCCCGCCGCCAAAATTGACCGCATAGATGCCGTTGGAAACGCTGGCGAGTATCTCTTCTGGATCTCGTTTGCCCGCGCGCATGAAAGTGTTGGTCATGCGTGGCATGGGCATATGGGCAAAGGACTGGCGCCGGCCGTTACCTGTAACGGCAACTCCCATCAGTCGAGCGTTCAGCCGATCCTGCATGTATCCTTTCAGGATGCCATTCTCGATCAACGTGGTGCATTCCGTGGCAGTGCCTTCGTCATCTACTGACAGCGAGCCGCGGCGGCCGTTGATGCTGCCATCGTCCAACACGGTAACATCGGGACTGGCGACGCGTTCACCTAGCAAGCCCGAAAACGCGGATGTCTGTTTGCGGTTGAAATCTCCCTCCAGGCCGTGGCCAATGGCTTCGTGCAGCAGTATGCCTGGCCAGCCGGGACCTAGAACTACCTGCATTTCACCCGCCGGAGCGGGGATCGAGGATAAGTTGACATTCGCTTGGCGTATGGCCTCGTCAACTTGGGCCCGCCAGTTAGCTGTTTCCAGATAGGTTCCAAAACCGATTCGATCGCCAACGCCATGGCTGCCGGATTCCTGACGATTGCCTTCCCCCAGCACTACCGAAACATTCAGACGTACTAAGGGCCGGACATCGCGAATGCGTTGGCCGTCAGCGCGCAAGATCTCGACAGCCTGCCATTCACCGGACAACGATACGCTGACTTGGCGAACTCGTTCATCATTGGCCCGAGCGTACGCGTCCATTTCGCCGAGAAACTTAACTTTGTCGGCGAAAGAGATCTCGCCCAGGGGGTTATCGTCGGGATAGAGGCTTTGGTTCGTTGCCAGGGGCGCCAAGCTCATGGCGCCATCGTGGCCGGCGCGCACGGCTTGCACGGCGGTGCCCGCCCGAGTAAAGGCTGCCTCGTTCAATTCTGATGCATGCGCATATCCCGTCTGCTCTCCCGCTACCGCCCGCAGGCCGAAGCCTTGATTTGTATCGAAATTAGCAGATTTGATACGGCCGTCATCCATGACTAGGCTTTCGCTCTGGCAAAATTCTAGGAACAATTCACCATCGTCACAACCACGCAGGGCGTCGCCCACGATAGTCTGCACGTGACCCTGATCCAATCCTGCCCGTTCGAACAATAAAGCCGGATCGACCTCCAGTTTTCTTTCGCTCATTACTGTCTTTGCTCCTCATGGATGCCGTTCCAACATTAGTTACCAATGGAGGTTAATGCACCCAATAAAAACTTTGATTTTAACGTGGTTCTTGACAGTAAAGTTTCATGCAAAAATTAATTGTGCGGAACGGCCTCGGCGTCGGAAAATAGATGTCTATTTCGAAGAATTTGATCACGGTGGTAAAGTTTTTTACTAATTAGGTCCTTGATTAATGGCAAGTTTGGCTGCTTATTCTCCCGTCGGGTTGCCAAATTAGTTTGGTCGCAGCCTTGTTCTGAAGTGAATCGTTGGGCTACATAGTTGATAAGGTTTGACGGGAACATTCTCTAGCGTAGAAATTTCGAAATGAAGTCGAGCTTTGAAATGGCGACCTGATCTATCCCTGG
The DNA here is from genome assembly GCA_964507245.1 of uncultured Rhodospirillaceae bacterium. Lineage (GTDB taxonomy): Bacteria > Pseudomonadota > Alphaproteobacteria. The sequence goes on along the minus strand of CAZDQC010000110.1, from coordinate 7,759 downwards.
CAATGAGGCTGCAGGCGCCGCTCGACTAGTTTGAGGAGTTGCCCCACATCAAATTGTCGAAGTTGGTATATAAGGATTTTGATTAATGAATATCGGCAACGCTGCCATAGGTCAAAACAAACAGGTCCGTGCAGGACAGTTTAGAGGTGGCCGGGTGACTGACTATCTGGCCCTTTTGAAGCCACGGGTGATGAGCTTGGTTCTCTTCACGGCCCTGGTGGGTTTGATGTTGGCGCCGGGCGGTTTACATCCGGCCGTCGCAATAATGGCGCTCGTTTGCATTGCCGTGGGGGCAGGCGCATCGGGCGCAATTAACATGTGGTATGATGCTGACATAGATGGCCAGATGCTGCGCACCTGCGACCGGCCGATACCTCGCGGCGACGTCAAGCCCCGCTCCGCCTTGGTCTTTGGCACAGTGCTGTCCTTCAGCTCTGTTTTTGCCATGGGCGCCTTCGTCAATTTGTTGTCAGCGGGTCTTTTGGCCCTGACCATTGCGTTTTATGTTTTCATCTACACGATGTGGTTGAAGCGGCGTACACCCCAGAACATCGTGATAGGCGGGGCGGCAGGTGCATTTCCACCCATGATCGGTTGGGCCTCCGTCAGCGGTGAGGTATCACTAGAGGCTATTTCTCTGTTTGCTATTATCTTTTTTTGGACACCGCCGCATTTTTGGGCCTTGGCTCTGTACCGGGCTGATGATTACCGCAACGTGGGCGTGCCTATGCTGCCCGTGGTCGCGGGCAAGGCGGTAACCCGGCTGCAGATCCTGATCTACACGCTCATCCTGATCCCGGTGACTTTTAGCCCGGTGGCCCTGGGCACCTGTGGCATAGCTTATGGGGTCGGAGCAGGGGCGTTTGGTTTGATATTTTTGGGCTTTGCTCTGCAAGTTTGGCGGGCGAACGATGACAATGACCGCCCAGCTCGGCGGCTGTTTGGCTATTCTATATTTTACCTGTTTGCCCTGTTTACTCTAATGCTGGGGGAACGTCTGATCGGAGGTTGAGTAAGATGCCCACCTGTAAGGTGCATAGACAACACAAAGGTCGAATTCCAGCATTCGCCCGCACCATAAAGTTTGTTTGTAATGTTTTTCCCCATCACGATGCTCGGTTTGGGAGATATGATCGTTTAATTTATTGGGGCAGTAATTTTGGGGGATGTTCAGCTAAATCTTAAAAGCCTTCCTATTTGAAGCCTAATCGAGTTCAAGTTTCGCAACCAATCACCGTAATATGCCATTGGCAGGACTTCTTTGGCTACCGTGGTTGCCGCCAACAAATTTTTTGGCCTATAGACGGAAGTAATAGTCTTGAATTCTGCCTATAAAAAGCTATGCACGCGATTTGCCCGGCTCGGAAATCTGAACGGGGCAGCTGCGGTATTGAATTGGGACGCCGCTGCTATGATGCCCAGCGGTGGCGCTGGGGCGCGGGCCGAACAAGTCTCGACCTTGGCGTTGTTGAGCCACGAATTGTTGTGCGCTCCCGAGATAGCAGAGCTGTTGGAGCAGGCGGGAACGCAGAATTTGGGCCTCTGGGATAGTGCGAATTTGAGGGAAATGCGTTTAATGTGGCGCCATGCTACCGCGTTGCCCGGGAACCTAGTTGCCGCCATGAGCAAGGCTGGTTCTGCCTGTGAAATGATTTGGCGCTCGGCGCGGGAGTCCGATAATTTTCCTGCTCTGCAACCATTTTTGAACGAGGTGGTGAACCTGACCCGGCAGGCCGCTATCACCAAGGGAGAAGCCTTCGGCTGTGCGCCCTATGACGCATTGTTGTCGCGATATGAACCGGGGCTCCGGTCTGCTGACGTCGACCGATATTTTGATATACTTGTGGATTTCCTTCCCGATCTGCTCGACCAAATACTGGAAATTCAGACCGAACCGCTGCCAGCGATGGACCATATATCAGTTGCAAAACAGGAACAGTTGTCTCGGCAGCTGCTGGATGCACTAGGCTTTGATTTTGGACATGGGCGGCTGGATGTCTCCTTGCACCCCTTTACTGGTGGCGTCGCGGATGACGTGCGGATGACGACCCGTTATGACGAGGCTGATCCTCTGCGTAGTCTGTTTCCGGTCCTGCATGAGGGCGGGCACGCTATGTATGAACGCGGCTTACCCAAGAATTGGCGTTTGCAGCCGGTGGGTCAGGCAATGGGCATGGCTATGCACGAAAGCCAATCCTTGTTGGTTGAAATGCAGGTCTGCCGAGGCGATGCCTTCTTGGGCTTCATGGCATCTTTGCTGGCCAATAACGGCGGCGTATCCGGCGCCGCTTGGGAAGCGCCAGGTCTGGCGTGCCGGGTGCGACACGTAGCCCGATCCTTGATCCGGGTAGAAGCCGATGAGGTGACATATCCGTTGCATATTATCCATCGTTATCGGCTTGAAAAAGCCCTTTTGTGTGATGAGTTGACGACTGCCGATTTGCCGGCAGCCTGGCGCGACGGCTTGAAACAGTTGGTTGGGATCGATGTTCCCAACGACCGGGATGGCTGCATGCAGGATATTCATTGGATGGAGGGGGCGTTCGGTTATTTTCCTACTTACACCTTGGGGGCCATGGCGGCGGCGCAAATTTATCGGGCCGCCGAATTGGCGTTACCGGATTTGACCAAACAACTGGGTCAGGGTGATTTTTGCGATCTTATGAACTGGCTGGCAGTAAACGTCCATGCATTGGGCCGATTTCACGCTAGCACCGATGATCTGTTGCGCGCGTTGACGGGCGCGCCCCTGGATGGTGCAATTTTCAGGGAACATCTTGAAAAGCGTTATCTGGCTATATAGTTTTGCGCCTCATTTTTTGAGGAGATTCACCGTGCAGTATATCTCGACCCGCGGCCGATCACCTGACTTGGAATTTGGGAATGTTTTGCTGGCTGGCCTCGCCCGCGATGGCGGGTTGTATGTACCGTGCGTATGGCCACATCTGAGCCACGATGATCTGCGGGGCTTAGCGGACCTGTCCTATGTGGAGGCCGCGGCACGAATACTTGCACCCTTCATGGATGGGATCGAACCAGACGAGTTGGAGGAGATGGCACGGGCCGCCTATGATGTGTTTGTGGACGACAGTGTCGTGCCCCTCCGGCAATTGTCTGAAAGTCATTGGTTGATGGAACTGTTCCATGGCCCGACACTCGCCTTTAAGGATGTAGCCATGCAATTGCTTTGCCGTCTATTCGACAGGGAACTTCACAGTCAAGGACGGCGGATCACCATTGTCGGTGCCACATCTGGTGATACGGGGTCGGCAGCAATCGAGGCCTGCAAGGATCGGGATTCCATCGACATATTTATACTTTATCCCCATGGCCGGGTGAGTGAAGTGCAGCGGCGACAGATGACCACGGTTCTTTCGGACAATGTACACAACATCGCCATCGAAGGTACGTTTGACGACTGTCAGGCCCTAGTAAAAGGGGCCTTCAATGATCTGCCTTTTCGGGATGAAATTGGTATGTCCGCGGTCAATTCCATCAACTGGGCCCGTGTGGTGGCCCAGGTCGTATACTATATAACCACGGCGGTGGCTGTCGGTGCACCTGACCGAAAGGTCAGTTTCGCTGTCCCGACTGGCAATTTTGGTTGTGTTTTTGCGGGTTATGTGGCGGCGCAAATGGGGCTGCCGGTGGACAAGTTAATCGTCGCCACTAACCGCAACGATATCCTGCACCGCTTTTTCCAGACAGGCTACTACCGGAAGGATAAGGTCTTCGCGACACAAAGTCCGTCCATGGATATTCAGGTAGCCAGCAATTTCGAGCGCTTACTGTTTGATTTAGCAGGTCGGAACAGCGCAATTGTGAGAGAAAATATGGCGAAATTAACCAAGCAAGGTGAGTTCGAGGTCTCGTCAGCGGCCATGAGCCAGGCGCGCGGGCTTTTTTTATCTCACTGTGTTGATGAAGAAACCACGACGAGGACGATAGGCGAGGTTTACCGGACGAATGGCATAATCATCGACCCGCATACGGCCGTTGGTCTGCGGGCAGCACAAGAACTGATGCCCAATGGCCCCGTCATCGCCTTGGCCACGGCGCATCCGGCGAAGTTTCCGGACGCGGTCGAGAAGGCCTGCGGTGTCCGGCCGACATTGCCAGACCAAATGGCGGATTTATATGAACGGGAAGAACGCTTTGCGACATTGCCCAATAATCAGGCGGCGTTGCAAGATCACATACGCGGGTTGCGCCGCGCTTAACCTGGGGATGCTTCAGACGTGACAATGCAAATGACGACTCTATCCAATGGCCTGCGGGTCATAAGTGAAAGCCGAGAAGGGGTCCAGACAACGGCGGTGGGTGTCTGGGTCGACGCCGGCGCCCGATACGAGACTATTGCCAACAACGGTGTCGCACACATGCTTGAACACATGGCCTTCAAGGGCACAAAAAGCCGCAGCGCTCGGGATATCGCTGTGGAGATTGAAAGCGTGGGCGGCCATCTCAATGCTTATACATCCCGAGAACATACCGCTTATTTTGTCCGGGTCTTAAAGGAGGATTTGGCGCTTAGCGTCGATATTCTAGCCGATATTCTCCAACACTCTACTTTTGAGGAGGAGGAACTGGCGCGGGAACGGGCGGTTGTAATCCAAGAAATCGGCCAGACCGAGGATACGCCTGACGACATCATCTTCGATCACTTGCAAGCGGTTTGTTTTCCTGACCAACCTTTGGGCCGATCAATATTGGGGCCGGCAGAAGGGGTCGCCAATATGGGCCGAGACGTTCTGTTTGATTTCATGGCCGAACATTACACAGCCTCGCGTCTGTTGCTGTGCGCTGCCGGTGCGGTCGAACACGACGCTTTCGTTACTTTGGCGAAGAAGAATTTCAGCGGCCTGCAGCAGGGTGGGCTCAATCCTCTTGAGCCAGCAGTGTTTAAGGGTGGCGAAAGTCGTGATGAAAGAGAGTTGGAGCAGGTACATTTCACCCTGGCGCTTCCGGCCCTGGCTTATGAAGATGTAGATTTCTATCCAATGCAGGTAATGTCCACGGTACTGGGCGGGGGTATGTCATCGCGCCTATTCCAGGAAATTCGGGAAAAACGTGGCCTTTGTTATTCGGTCTTTTGCTTTGCCTCATCTTATAAGGAATGCGGTGCCTTCACAATTTATGCGGGCACCGGGGCGGATCAGGTAGGGGAACTGGTGCCGGCCATATGTGACGAAATTTTGCGTCTGAGCGGGGACGCGGGCAGTGACGAGGTGGATCGTGCTCGCGCCCAATTAAAGGCAGGTACCTTGATGTCTTTGGAAAGTTCTGCTTCGCGAGCGGAACAATTAGCACGTCAAACCTTAGTATTCGGACGGCAAATTCCTTTGGCGGAACTAATCCAACGTATCGACGCCGTCGATGTGGCTGCAGTGCGTAGGGTAGCTGAGCGGATCACCGGTGTCAGCCAACATTCGCCCAATCTTGCCCTGGCTGCCATGGGCCCCATCGGAGGCCTTGCCAGCCGTGATGAAATCGCGGCAAGGTTTGCCGGAGGTTGAACTGTTAAGAAATTGATGGGAACCCTGCGTGTCGGTATTTTTGCGTAATCCACCCTGGATCGGCAACCCGCCGACTTTGAGCGGAAAACAGATCTATCTGCGTGTGCCGCAGTTATCTGATTGGGCAGAATGGGCTCGTCTGCGTGCAGCCTCACGTGATTTTCTCACGCCGTGGGAACCGATTTGGCTGGAAGATGAACTAACAAAAAATGCCTACCGGCGTCGGCTGCGGCGCTATTCCAGAGATTCCCGCGAGGGTGTTGGTTACGCCTTTTTTATATTCCGCAACGACGATAATTGTCTGCTGGGCGGCATAACCTTATCGAACGTACGCCGTGGCGTGACGCAAAGTTGTGCTGTGGGCTATTGGATGGGTCAGCAATATGCGGGCCAGGGCATGATGCAGGACGCCGTCAAAACCTCGTTCTCTTTCGTTTTTGATGAACTGGGTCTGCACCGGTTGGAAGCAGCCTGTCTGCCTAACAACGAGGCCTCGACCACTGTCCTTTTGAAGACTGGATTTCAAAAGGAAGGTTACGCCCGAAAATATCTGCGCATTAATGGGCAGTGGAGTGACCATTTACTCTTCGCCATATTAAAGACAGATTACCAGGGCAACAGTTGACGACAAATTGCGAACTATTCAAGCGGCATAAGAACGGTGTTATGAAATTTGTGCGTTTGCGGCTATGCGCATCTGCCAACCGCATAGGCGGTACCCAAAATTCGCCGGACGGTTCCGTCTGCCTCGCAGTTCGGGTCACGGCAGCGCCGGATAAGGATCGAGCCAATCAGCGCCTGTTCGCCCCCGTGTATTTCCAAATTTGGTATGCCGGGCGAACTCCAGGGTCGATGTGCTAAATCCGCACCCCTATAAGCGCTATACAACACAGACGCTGCGAAGCAGATGCCGATCGTCTGACATCGTCGCCGGATGACTTATGGCAAAAACCGAACCTGCGACGAATTGGTTTAAGCCTATTGAGCGGGTCTTAAAAACCCAACTCTTAGGTGTGAGGCATTTCCACAGCCATCAAAGTAACGGGCGAAGGGTTAAGAAATCCCATATGAACCGGTCGGTTCAGAATCGAACCACAAACAACCTAGCCAATTTTTCAAATTATGCCGCAATTCTTAGGCGCGAGACCTCCCGCAACACATAAACAAGAATGTTGACGACTAGGGAGACAACTAAAAGGACAATACCCAACCCCAATGCCTTAGACAAATCGCCCTTACTTGCTTCCAGAGCAATTGTAGTGGTCATAACGCGCGTTACGTGATCGATATTTCCGCCCACGATCATTACGGCGCCGACCTCTGCTGTGGCCCGGCCAAATCCTGCTAGAACTGCCGTTAACAGTGCAAATCGTCCATCCCAAAGAAGTACCGCCAGGCGGCCTAGGGGTGAAATTCCCAGTGATTGTAGTTGCTCACGGTATTCAAGCCACATTTCCTCCATCACTTGGTGGCTTAGGGCCGCAATTATGGGTAAGGCCAGAATGAATTGGGCGATAACCATGGCAGTAGGTGTAAACAATAGGCCGAGGGCACCCAAGGGGCCGGAGCGAGACAGAAGTAGATAGACCACCAAGCCAACGACCACCGGCGGCAGACCCATCAGAACATTTAAAAATACCACTAGGATCTTGCGGCCGGGAAAGCGAAACAAGGCCGTCATGGCGCCGATAGGAAGACCTATCAATGTCGCAATCACCACCGCCGTCAAACTGACCCGCAGAGACAGGGCAATGATTTCCCGCAGGTAACCATCATCCTGGGCAATTAATTCGAAAGCACTGGTCAGTGCAGGCCAAAAATCAGTCATAGGGAGAACCCTGCCACAGGCTTGAGCTGAGCCCAAGCTCGACGCACAATAGCCGGACAAATATTATTCTCCGAATACGTCATCCAATCTTTGGGGCTTTTCCATGTATCCGCAACCGACCGTGATAGAACCAACTGTTTTTGCCCAAGTGCCTGATGAGTTGCAGCTATTGGACAGAGACTCGCACATGTCTCGGGACATCTTCAGGGGTCGGCCCTTGGGTTCCTTTCTTGAAGGTCCCTCCTTCGATCGCGATGGGAATCTATACGTGGTTGATATCGCCCATGGCCGGGTTTTTCGGATTTCGGAAGGCGGCGAGTTTACGGTGGTCGTTGACTATGATGGTAGTCCGAACGGATTAAAAATCCACAAGGATGGCCGCATATTTGTCGCTGACAGGCAAAACGGTATCGTC
>CAZDQC010000109.1:4981-12070 GCA_964507245.1 uncultured Rhodospirillaceae bacterium | reverse complement strand
TTTCGTGACGCTGGGGCTCTATTGGAAGGGCATTTTATTCTGACTTCGGGCCTGCGCAGCCCTATGTATTTACAATGCGCAAAGGTGCTAATGCATCCCAACCGTGCGGCCACCCTGTGCGGCGCTTTGGCGGCACGGATTGTGGCTGAACTGGGCGATGATGCTATTGATTTAGTGGTTTCGCCGGCCTTGGGCGGTGTGGTTGTGGGTTACGAGATGGGGCGGCAATTGGACTGTCCTGCGATCTTTACTGAACGGGTTGCGGGTACGTTCGAGTTGCGCCGCGGATTTGAAATTCCAAAAGGCGCCCGGATTTTGATGGCAGAAGATATTGTGACTACCGGTTTGTCATCACGTGAATGCATTGAATGCATTCGAGATTTGGGCGGCAATGTTGTGGCTGCTTCCTGTTTGATCGACCGTTCTGACGGCAATGCAGATGTTGGAGTACCGCTGTTCGCGTTGGTGGGAATGGAGGTGCCGGCCTATGAGCCGGATAAGTTGCCGGCGGCTTTGTCTGGAATACCGGCGGTGAAACCAGGTAGCCGTAGTTTGCAATAAAGGTATATTTTGTGCCAATTTGGCACAAAATAGATTTGTAGAGAATTGAAGATGAGCGAGAAACTTCGCTTGGGCGTCAATATTGACCATGTAGCAACGGTCCGAAATGCCCGTGGCATTACACATCCCGATCCCATTCGCGCTGCCCTTATAGCGGCGGAGGCCGGAGCCGACGGTATAACGGCGCATCTACGCGAGGATCGCCGTCATATCTTAGATGAGGATATCGAGCGTTTGAGCGAGCAAATCGAGTTGCCCCTAAACCTGGAAATGGCGGCGACGGACGAAATGCTGGCAATTGCCCTGCGCCATAAACCTCATGCGGCCTGTATCGTACCGGAGAAGCGCGAGGAACTTACCACTGAGGGGGGATTAGACGCCTATGGCGGTGAAACCCATTTGCGCAGGTATGTTGACGAGATGGAGAACGGAGGCATCAGAGTGTCCCTATTCATTGACCCAGAGGAGAAACAGCTTCGTTCGGCCAAACGTTTGGGTGCGTCGGTGGTGGAGTTGCACACCGGTTGTTATGCCGAGGCAGGAGTGGAAATCCGGCAGGCGGAGATGGATCGACTTGTTCGTGCCTCTGTATTTGCTGAGGAACTAGGCTTGGAATGCCATGCCGGCCATGGTTTAAGCTACGACAATGTGGGCCCCATCGCAGCAATTCCGAACCTAGCGGAACTGAATATTGGGCATTTTCTGATTGGCGAGGCCGTATTCTGTGGTCTTGATCTATCGATCAAGCGGATGCGGGCTTTGATGGACCAAGCCCGGGCTGCAGCTATAGGTGACTAATCGGCATGATTATCGGTATAGGGAGTGACTTGATCGATATTCGACGTATCGAACGCACCCTGGAACGGTTTGGAGACAGGTTTATTCAGAGAATTTTTTCTCCTTTAGAACAAAAGAAGGCCGAACGGCGGCGTAATCGCGTAGAAACCTATGCTAAGCGGTTCGCGGCCAAGGAGGCTTGCGCCAAGGCCCTAGGCACAGGATTTCGAAAAGGAGTTTTTTGGCGGGATCTTTGCGTAGTCAATCTGCCAAGCGGCAGACCAAGTATGGAACTTACAGGAGGTGCCTTGAAACGCTTGCAAGAAGTTACACCGGCAGGCATGAAGGCCCAAATCGATTTGACCTTGACTGATGAACCACCGTTAGGCCAAGCCGTCGTAATCATTTCGGCTGTTCCCTACGTTCCGGCGAAGTAAAGTAACGAGGGTCCGTGAGCCAAACAAATTGTATAACATCGTCCACGGTGGTGGAGTGATATGTCGAAAATGAATACTAATGAAGTATCTAAGGCCAAGCCGAAAAACCAGGAGGGGTGGCGCGAGACCATCAAGACAGTCATATATGCCGTTCTTATTGCCTTGGTCATTCGGACTGTGGCCTATGAACCCTTCAACATCCCTTCTGGCTCTATGCTCCCCACGTTGCTGATCGGCGACTACGTCTTCGTGGCAAAGTACCCATATGGTTTTAGCAAACATTCCATGCCACTCAGCCCACCGCTATTTAGCGGCCGTATTAATGAATCACCTGTCGAGCGGGGCGACGTTGCCGTATTCAAATTACCCACCGACAATTCCACTGATTATATAAAGCGAATCATTGGGTTGCCGGATGATCGCATTCGGATAACGGACGGCGTTTTACACATCAACGGCAAAGCCGTGAAGCGGGAGCGGGTGGACGATTTTATGCAGCAGCATTCCGTTGAACGCTACGGCAGGGTTCACCAATATCGGGAAACGCTACCCAATGGACGGACCTACCTGACTTTGGATTTGCAGCCCCGGAGCATTGTGGACAATACAAATGTTTATGTGGTGCCGCCGGGTCATTATTTCGCCATGGGCGACAACCGGGACGATTCCACTGACAGCCGGTTCCTCAATCACGTTGGGTTCATTCCAGCCGAAAATTTGGTCGGACGGGCTGATTTGATCTTTTTCTCAGTGAATAACAAGGCGCGGATTTGGGAAGTTTGGAAATGGCCTACGGCTATCCGCTACAGTCGCCTCTTTGACGGTTTTGGGTGAGCCGTGAGAACGCGGGACCTAGCTGAAATATTCCTTCTGCTCGACCACCGATTCACCAAACCGGAATTGTTGGAAGAGGCATTATGCCACCCTTCCCTGGACCATCGTCGCCGAGGTGGCCGTGATTACCAGCGCCTCGAATTCTTAGGAGATCGGGTTCTAGGGCTGATCATATCTACCGCCCTGTACAAGGACGATACCCAAGCAGATGAAGGAGAATTAGCGGTACGTTTCAACGACCTCGTCCGGCGGGAGACCGTAGCTAGAGTGGCACGCCTGGTTGGCCTTGGTGCGCATATACGGTTGGGTAAGAGCGAGGATCGTCAAGGTGGACGCGACAAACCGGCTATCTTAGCTGACGTGTGCGAAGCGGTGATTGGCGCGTTATACCTGGATGGCGGTTTGCCTTCGGCTGAGGCTTTTGTTCTGAATTACTGGGCGGATTTTATGGTCTCTAGCAGCAAAGCAACTAAAGATCCAAAGACCCAATTGCAAGAGTTGCTGCAGGGGAGATCAGGCAAACCACCATTATACAAGGTTGTTGGACAAGAGGGACCGGACCACGCACCCGTCTTCAAGGTAGAAGTGCGTGCAAACGGTCATGACCCCGCGGAAGGTCAGGGCGGCTCACGCCAAGAGGCGGAAAAGGCTGCCGCCGCTGCCATGTTGTTCAATCTGGGTAAATGATCTTGACCGCCGTAAAGCGCTGTGGATTTGTCGCGTTATTGGGTGCTCCCAACGCTGGCAAATCCACCCTGACAAATGCCCTGGTGGGTAGCAAGGTGTCCATTGTCACCCATAAAGCGCAAACTACGCGGGCGAGAATTACCGCCATCGCCCTGCATGGGCCGGCCCAGATAATATTTGTAGATACGCCCGGAATTTTTGCCAAAACAAAACACCGGCTTGAAAAGGCCATGGTTGCTGCCGCCTGGAGTGGTGCGAAGGACGCGGATGTACGGGTGCTGTTGGTGGATGTAGAGAGGGGGGTGGATGGGGATACACATGGCATTATCGACGGGCTGAAGAACGCCGGCATGAAAGTTGTGCTTGTGCTGAACAAAGTGGATCTCGTACGCCGCGAGAATCTTTTGGCTTTGGCAGATATTTTAAATAAGGAAGGAATATTTTCCGATATCTTCATGTTGTCGGCCCTGAAGGGGGACGGCGTCGGTGATTTGCGAGCTGCTTTGGCGGAAAAAATTCCAGTAGGAACCTGGCACTATCCAGAGGATCAGTTGGCCGATATTCCACAACGCCTGTTGGCAGCGGAAATTACGCGGGAAAAACTGTTTTTGCGCTTGCATCAGGAATTGCCCTATGCAGCGACGGTGGAGACAGAATACTGGAAATCTGCAAAAGGTGGCGCCATTCGCATTGAGCAGATTATCTATGTTCGCCGGTCTACCCAAAAGGCTATTGTGCTAGGTAAAGGAGGTCAACAGATCAAGCAAATCGGTGCGGAGGCGCGAGCGGAAATGACAGAAATCTTTGGTTGCAAGGTGCACCTATTTCTGTTCGTCAAAGTACGGGACAACTGGCAGGACGACCCGGAGCGCTACCGCGAAATGGGATTGGAATACCATCGTTAAGGAGAAGTAGGGTGAAACGGCACGGTTCGTTGGGACTTATGGCTTTTTGGACCGATATTGAGGCGGATTACATCCCGCATTTCCAGGAATGGCACAACTGCGAACATATTCCCGAACGCATATCCATTCCCGGTTTTAATGTGGGCCGCCGTTATCGAGGCAAGGGCGCTGCGCCAAATTTTCTGATGTTTTACGAAACCGATACGGCGTCGGTCTTTGCCTCCGATGCCTATCTGACGCGACTGAACGACCCCACGCCATGGACCCAGGATAGCCTCCCGCATTTCAAGAATGCTTGCCGCAATATCTATACTTTACAGGCCGAAAATGGATGTCCCGCGCCCTTAGAGGCGCCATACATCCAAACCGTGCGCTTTAATCTGGGTCGAGGTCGGGATCAGCCAGTGGATTGGCTATCCTCCGTCGATGCCTATCGGACCCGTCTTTATGCAGTGGACGAGGCGATATCCAACATCATGACATCAGAGCGGCAAATTTACGGAGGCGGACCGGGACAGCAGGAATTTCTAGCCCTGATCGAACGTGCAACTCCATTAGGAGATTTGCCTGCACCGCCTGGCGCCCTAGATGTTTTCAGTGACGAATTTTGGTTAGAAATCGCTCTTTATCCGGAAGACTAATTCCCATCCAGCCAGGCATTGAATTTAGGCTCGCGTTTTTCTCGGAACGAAGTGATACCGTCAAGGGCATCGGGATGATAGTCCACCAGGGCGGTCTTTGCTGCAATTTCATCGCAGGCCTGTTCGAAGGTTAATTCAGCCGCGTTGTAAATGGATCGTTTTAAGAAGCGCATGGCAACTTGCGGACCAGCAGCTAATTCCAGGGCCAGATTACGCGCCGCATTAGCCAGCTCGTTTCCAGGCACAACTTCATGTACCAGGCCCAATTCGAGAGCTTCCACCGCCGGAACGATGCGTTTGCGCATCAGGAAATCTAAGGTTTTAGCCAAACCCAAGTGCTGTAAAAGCAAATATTGGCCGCCTTCATCTGGAAGCAACGCAAAACGCAAAGTGGCACTACCCAGACGAGCCTCTTCCGCTGCAATGCGAAAGTCGCATGCTAAAGCCAAAGAAAATCCGGTTTGGATCGCCACACCATTGATGGCGGCGATGGTCGGTTTATCGATAGCGCGAATAGTGCGGTTCAGTTCCTGACTGATCATGCGTAGGCCATCATATGTACCAATGCCATTGTCGTGACCAGGAGGTATGGGTGGTACTAGACCCGGCTCGGTCTGAATCCCTTGGGCATAACCTTTTAGGTCATCGCCCGCGCAAAAGGCGCGGCCAGTACCAGTGAAAATGATAATCCAGACTTGGTTGTCCATTTGTGCCTGGTTCAACATTTCAATTAAATCGCGCTTGATACCCGTTGTCATGCCGTTCAGGCGTTCGGGCGTATTGAAGGTCACCCAGGCAATGCCGGGATCCTTCAGCTGTACTTCAAAACCGCGAAATTTACCCGTGTCCATGACATCCTCCACTCATTGTTTGTTGTTAGTCTCCAATTTAGCCTCATTCGCCCACCAGGTCTCAATGCGATAGCCGTAAAGGGGTGTTTTCTGCGGGCGGTCGAATCGATTCCAAATAGCTAGTCGGTCGGATCGTTGGTGGAATAGAGGAACGACGTAGTGCCCCCATTGCAAAATTCGGTCCATGGCTCGTACGGCGGTGACTAATTGGTGGCGGTCTGAGGCATCGGCAATCCTTTTGATTAAGGCATCGATGGCCGGCACCTGTATGCCAGAATAATTCCGTGTTCCGTCCGTCCGGGCGGCCTGTGAACCCCAGTAATAGGCCTGCTCGTTGCCGGGCGAGAGGGATGGTTCCCAGCGATAGAAAATTACGTCGAAATCAAAAGTGGAGGTGCGTTGTTGATACTGGGCCGGGTCCACCATACGGACAGTCACCTCGATACCTAGTTTCCGAAGATTGCTCGCCCAGTGCAGTGCCAGTTTTTCGTTGCTCCGTCTTTGTAGGAGGATTTCGAAGCGTAGCGCTTGTCCTGATGTTTTATGCCGTAGGCGCAAGTTATTGACGTGCCAACCTGCCTCTGCCAGCAATTTACCAGACTTCCGGAGATTTCGCCGGGGTGGTGTCTTGCCTTCAGTTGCCGGTGGTTTGTAGACCTGATTGAATACTTGGACAGGTAAGCTATCACGGAAGGGCGACAGCAGGGCGATTTCCGCGGGGTCTGGCAACATTCGTGCGGCTAACTCTGAGTTTTCGAAGTAGCTGCTGGTCCGGGTGTAGGCGCCGTGGAAATACGTTCTGTTTAGCCACGTAAAATCAAGGGCATAAGCCAATGCCTTTCGGACCATCGGATTGTTGAAGATAAAACGCCGGGTGTTAAAGACAATGGCGTACATACCTGCGGGACGGCGATGTGGAAACTGTAGCAATTTGATCCGACCTGCCTGCATGGCAAGTCCTGCATATCCGTTCGCCCAAAGTTTTGGGTCGTTCTCGACGCGCAGGTCAATGTTTCCGGCCTTGAAAGCTTCCAACATAGCGCCGTCATCACGGAAATAGTCATAGCGAATTATGTCAAAATTATTTTGGCCCATTTGGGAAGGCAGGTCGCGGGCCCAATAGGCATTTAGGCGTCGGTACTGAATGGAATGTCCGGGATCTATCTTCTCCACAATATAGGGACCACTACCGAGCAGCGGTGTTAGGGAAACGCGGTCAAAGGGTCGGCCTGCGAAGGAGGCTCGAGATAGGATCGGCATCATACCCATAATCAGAGGTAACTCACGGTTGCCATGGTTCTTGAAACGGAAGGTGACGCTTCGTATTCCAGGGGACTCGACAGCGGCGACTTGCTCATAGAAAAAGCGGTGATTGGGTCGGCCCTTCGCGCGCAGA
>CAZDQC010000109.1:0-4881 GCA_964507245.1 uncultured Rhodospirillaceae bacterium | reverse complement strand
AGCGGCGACTTGCTCATAGAAAAAGCGGTGATTGGGTCGGCCCTTCGCGCGCAGAGTTTCATAGGAGAAAATGACATCCGCCACGGTAATTTCGCTTCCATCATGAAACCTGGCGCCGGGACGTAGGCGGAAGGTTACGGCGGAGCGGTCGGTAGGTGTGGAAACGTCCTCGGCAATCAAGGCATATAGGGTAAAGGGTTCGTCAAAAGTGCGGGCCAAAAGGCTTTGATGAGTCAAATGCCGCCCGTCTGCTGGCTTCCCTCTAACAATAAAATGGTGCAGAGAACTAAAACTGCCGATCCGGCCAAGGATAAGTTGGCCCCCCTTGGGTGCAGTGGGATTGACATAGTCAAAAGACCTGTCCGATGGGTTCTGCTTTGGTTTGCCATGCATGGCAATAGCCGACGCGGCCTGCGCTTGAATACATACTGATAGAGTTAGAATGATTGGCCATAAAATTAGAAAACTAACCAAATCGACAAATTTGGTTAGCAGTAGGACAAACATGATCGATTTATTACTAAAAAAGCGCAGGCTAATTGTTGCCGCGTGCGGCGACAGGCCAGATGTCCACGAGGGAATCTCCCCTCACCACATGAAAGTAATCAAACAGATTGACGTTAGGATCACAATGGGGGACTAGACATTCGACCTTGCCGCCTAGGGCCATGCTATCATTTGAATCCTTATAATCGATGGCACCGTGTTCATCACCCATATACCGGTAAGTGGCTCCTTTTGGCGCGCCCCGAACAATTAAGGGAGGTGGGCCATCAGTAGCAAAAGATTTTAGACCGGCGTCCGTCACGGCATAATCCGAATGATTAATATTTACGACGCTGGTTTGGATAAACAATGATGGCTCATAGGGTTGTTCGCCCAGCTTTCCTTGCTGCACAGTTAAGTATTGCACGTCTAAAAAAAGGTAGGATCCAACTTGGAACTCACCGATAGTGCCATATTCCCCATCCAAGCGATGGGTACCTGTGCCGCCACCTGTAATAATGCCCGGCGGCAAATTGGCTTTCACTAAGGCGTCGACAATATTCTGTAAATCACGGCTGTCGTGACCCAGCCTTTCCCGGCGCAGTGCAAGATCGTCCACATGTTGCAAATGTCCCATATAGCCCTGAACGCCGGCATATTGCAGCGCTGGATGACCGTTAATCAGACCGGCTAGTTCAACAGCCACCCGAGCTGATGGTGTTCCAGTTCGGCCCAAACCCACGTCTAGGTCGACAAAAACGGAGAGTACCACGCCGACTTGTTCTGCCGCTGCACCGTAGGCTGCAACCAAATCGACATGGTCTACGACGACTGAAACATCTGCGCCTGCGTGCACCAAATTTGCAACCAATGGCGCCTTATCTGGCGCCAGAGGCGTTGTTATGAGTAGGCCCTTGATGCTTTCCGCAGCCATGACCTCTGCCTCACGTAGCGATGCGCAGCACAAGCCCACGGCGCCCGCTTGAGACTGCAACTTGGCAATATGCGGCGATTTGTGGGATTTGCCGTGAGGCCGTAGGGTATGTTGGCCGTCCATCGCCCAGGAAGCCATCGCCGCAATGTTTCGTTCGAGGGCGTCGAAATCTAGGACAAGCGCCGGTGTCAACAGTTTCCAACGCGAATTAACCTGACCAATCAGTTGACTATTTAGCGCAGTAGCAGTTAGCAAGATTATCTCCTAGACCCAAATGTTCTCCAATTAGGCGAGTCTTCACCGATACTGTGGGTTAGTGCAAGGATTTCGCCGGGTCCGTCTCATCGGGACGGGTGACCTATTAGCAATTACAAGCTGGAAAATAAGTTAGGGAGTAGCCAGCCATGAGAAATTCGGCGATAGAAACCATCCAATTGGAGGAATTTTCGAATTTCCCCGGCCGGTCGTTCTCCATCGCCTTTAGGTGTGCTGCCATGGTTATGCGCGCCATGCAAAAGCCAATTGACCCTTGGTTAAGCTGTAGTGACAGGAAATCGCTTAAGAATACGTTTTCTGCAATTTATCTCGATATGAATGGGTATTAATTCGAAATTGACAACTGCAAATACGGTTGGATGACGTGAACGTATCGCCACGTAAAGGTATTAAAATTTCCGGCTAGGCCGAAATGACCTGCCGGCGTACTTGTATCACGGTGAAGATTGTTATGCAGAAGAATCCGGCGGCGGAATAGAAGATCATTTCAGGTCGGCCGAGATCCAAGGCCCAACCCAGAACCAGGGGGACTAGGCATGAACCGAGGTCCAAGCCGGAATAAACAAATCCAAACACCCGTCCCGCAGCTCCTCGTGGGGTTGCAGCGCGCACCAGCATGTCCCTGGATGGTGTCGTGATGCCGGATGCGGCACCTGCAAAGACTAGCAAGACTAAGACCATGCTGGCGGACAGGTCGTTCACAGCGACAAACATTAAGAAAATTGCTGCTGTTGTCATGCCAACAATGGCTATACGGTCGTGGCGGTCAGTTCGATCTGCGGCAAAACCGCCAATGAAAATGCCTGCCGCAGTACCAAGTAGGAAACCTGTAATACAGCGGCCAGCCTCCACCAGAGTAATACCAAACATCTCCACCATAGCTGGAATGCCAAAACTCTGAATACCGATCAAGGCTGCCGCCAAGAATGCAAAATAAAGAAAACAAGAAATTATCGTAGTGGACAAGAGCAGCCGAATATTATCAGCCAAGCGACCGATGGGAATTCTCTCCGCTGCGCCTGGTTGGTGAGCATACACCGACTGATCCTCCAAATCGGTGCCCCAGATCAAAAAGGCGACGACGATGGTCAATCCAATTAAACCTGCAGTCATGATGGCGACCCGCCAATCCCATAGTTCGGCCAAGCCAATCATTAGGATGGGAGCGGCTGCCCATCCAAGGTTCCCGCAAAGAGCATGGGTGGCGTAACCACGGCCTAGACGGTGAGGAGAGACCTTGGATGTCAGAATTGCAAGGTCGGCGGGATGGAAGACGCTGTTGCCTAGGCCTGCGAGAACAGCCAGGGGCACCAGGAGCCAGTAGTCCTGCACTAAACCAACGGCGAGTGTAGCCAGGGACGCCAGGGTCAAACCGCTAAGCAAAACAGTACGTGCCCCAAAACGGTCGACGAGAAACCCGGAGGGCGTCTGGGCCAAGCCTGAAGCGCCGTATAATAGAGTGGTCAATAATCCCAGTGCAGCGAAGGACACCTGGAAATCATCGCGCAGGAACAGAAATAACGCTGGCAATACTAGTTGAAAAAAATGACTGGCCCAATGAGCTGCTCCTACTAGGCTCATTACTTTGACATCTTGGTACAGGGTTGTGGTAGGTGCGGTCATAAATCCCTTAGACCAGAGGAATCGGACATGGTCAACCGCGACCCTCTGAGATAACGCTTTAGGCTTGCAATTAAAGAAATTCTGATAATCTAGGTGTAGGGCTGACTGGTCACGGAGTTAAGAATGTCGCAAGTGCGGATCAAACCTTTTTTTCACACATCATCGAATACATACTCATACGTGGTGGTCGAAGGGCGGGGCGATCATTGTGTTATTATTGATAGCGTCCTGGATTATGATCCGAAGTCCGGGCGAACATCGACAAAGACCGCTGGAAAAATCATTGAACATGTGCGCCGACATGGTCTCATAGTAGATTGGATCCTCGAGACACACCCCCATGCCGATCACGTTACCGCCGCACCACATCTAAAGCAGCAATTGGGTGGCAAAATTGGCATCGGCATTGGAATTTGCCAGGTTCAGGAAAAATTTAAGTCTATTTTTAATTTAGGAGACGAATTTGCCACCGATGGCCGCCAGTTCGACCACCTATTTGAAGAAGGAGAGCGTTTTGGATTTGGTGGTGCTACCGGAGATATTTGGTGCTGTCCTGGTCATACGCCCGCTTGTGTTTGCTACCTGATTGATGACGCAGTTTTTGTAGGGGATACAATTTTTATGCCAGATTTTGGCTCGGCACGATGTGATTTTCCTGACGGCGATGCAAGAACCCTATTTCGTTCAGTTCAAAGATTGTTGTCGCTACCGCCGGAAACTAGACTGTTTATGTGTCATGATTATGGACCTGGCGGTCGACAATACATGTGGGAGACCACTGTCGAGGAGCAACGCCATAGTAATAAGCACATGCGCGACGGAGTGGGTGAAGAAGAATTCGTTGCCATGCGGATTGCGCGCGATCGTGAACTCGACATGCCAGTCTTATTGCTGCCGGCCATTCAAATCAACATTCGTGGTGGCCAATTTCCACCAGTAGAGGGCAATGGTATTTCATATTTAAAAATGCCCTTAAATGCAGTCTAATTGAACGAACACAGGTGTGACGGCGCGGGTTTCTATTCGATATACGGTATAGAGCAAAATGGCCCAGAACTATCACAGCTACATCTGGCGCTGGGTGCGTGATTATCCCCGCTGGGTGCGAATCTCGGTTGGGATATGTTTGGTGCTTGGCGGAATCCTTGGATTTCTTCCAATTTTAGGATTTTGGATGATTCCATTTGGTCTAGTGGTTTTATCATATGATATGCCAATCGTGCGGCGATGGCGCCGGCGGTTAGAAGTCCGCTGGCTGCGTTGGTGGCGGGGTAGGATATCGCGGTCATCTGGATCATGAAGTGACGAACTTCCTGGAAGCTCGAATTCCCGGCCGCCAACACAAATTCACCAGATCTGGGGCTCACTGCTTCTTTACAGCCTTACTATTGTGTACCACATAAGTTCCACTGCATTTCAGCTCAAGACGCCCATCCCAATCCGAACTTCTTTTATATTCCCAACGCCCCCGTGAGAGCGCCCCCAAATATTCGAATTTAGGGATAAAATGTTCGTCATTATTGCCGGATCTGCTGGCGATGCTTGCCAGCGACTGTGAATTC
>CAZDQC010000108.1:0-12326 GCA_964507245.1 uncultured Rhodospirillaceae bacterium | reverse complement strand
ACCGTGACCTCGGACAAGGCGATGACAAAACCGCCTGCGATGGCGCCCAAGGGGTTTCCTAAACCACCGACGATGGCGGAAGCGAAGATCGGCAGCAAAAGCTGGAAGTAGGTGAAGGGCTTGAAGCTCTTATCCAGGCCGTACAGCACGCCGGCGATTGTCGCCAAGGCGGCGGTGATGGTCCAGGTGATCAGGACGACCCTTTCGGGATTGATGCCAGAAAGTAGAGCCAGATCTTCGTTGTCGGAATAGGCCCTCATGGACTTGCCGGCACGCGTCCGGTTCAGGAACCAGAACAGGACGATGACTACGACTATAGCAGTCAAGACGGTCAATCCTTGGGAGGTCTTGAAAGCAACGCCCTCACTCAAGCCAGTCATTTTTTTGAAAGCCCGTGCCTTAATGATGAACCTATCGCCATCGGCGAAGCGTTGATCATTGGGGCCAATAATAAAACGTACCACGCCGTTGAGTACAAACATTACTCCGACCGAGGCGATAAGAAAGACCACGGGCGCCGACCTTTTCCGACGGTAGAAACGGTAAACCCAGCGATCAGTTAGAAGACATAGGGCGATTGTGCACAGAATGCCAAACGGCAGTGCCAGCAATGCGGTGGGCAGCGGCTTGATATTGATGCCCCACGATTGCAAGGCCCACGTTACAAGAATGGTGGCCATGGTGCCAAAGGCCATGGTGTCCCCATGGGCGAAGTTGGAGAACCGGAGGATGCCGTAAACCAATGTGACGCCTAAGGCGCCAATAGCCAATTGGCTGCCATAAGCTACGCCAGGCACAATGACGAAATTGGAAAGAAGGATCAGTGCGTTGAAGGTATCGTCCATGTGACCGGCTACTTCCTAACCACCTAGGAACGCCCGGCGAACTTCCGGGTTCGCCATTAAGGCTGCGCCGGTATCCGCATACCGGTTACGTCCCTGCACGAGCACATAACCCCTATCAGCGATGCTCAGGGCCTGGCGGGCATTCTGCTCCACCATCAGGATGGCGATGCCGCTTTTCGCCACTTCGATGACCCGGTCAAAAAGTTCGTCCATGACGATTGGCGAGACGCCTGCTGTCGGCTCGTCTAACATCAAGACTTTTGGTTGTGTCATAAGGGCTCGGCCCACAGCAACCTGCTGCCGCTGACCGCCTGACAATTCACCAGCTGCCTGCCGGCGTTTTTCCTTGAGGATTGGGAAGAGGTCAAATACCTGCTCCATGGTTTCGGTAAAATCATCCCTGCGTGTGAATGCACCCATTTCCAAATTTTCCTCCACTGACATGGAGGTAAAGACATTCTGATTTTGCGGCACGAAACTCATACCCTTCGCTACCCTGTCCTGGGGTGAAAGTTGGGTAATGTCCTCCCCATTCAGATGCACGGATCCCTGGCTGATGTCCAACATGCCGAACACCGCTTTCATTGCTGTCGATTTGCCTGCGCCGTTGGGGCCTACGATGACGACGATCTCGCCTTGATCTACGCCGATAGTGCAGTCGTGTAGAATGTCTGCCCCGCCATAGCCGCCTGTCATGTTATCGCCGCTGAGGAAGGTCACGAGATGGGCTCTGCATTCCCCGACGGATTGTTCTTCAGGCCCGTGCCCAGGTAAGCCTCAATAACGTGCTCATTGGTCTTGATTTCATCAATACTGCCTTCGGCTAGTAGTGCGCCCTCGGCCATGACGATAACCGGATCACATAGGCGGCCGATAAAATCCATGTCATGTTCGATCATGCAAAATGTATATCCGCGCTCTTTATTGAGGCGTTGTATGGCATCTCCCAAGGTATTCAACAGAGTACGATTGACACCCGCCCCGACCTCGTCCAGGAAAACGATTTTGGCGTCCACCATCATGGTACGTCCCAGTTCCAGCAATTTTTTTTGCCCACCAGACAGATTGCCCGATAGTTCGTCGGCGACCTGGCTTAGTTGGAGAAACTCAATTACCTCGTCTGCATTTTTACGTACCTGTTTTTCTTCCTGACGAACCTTGGATGGGCGGAGCCAGGCGTCTAACAGACGTTCGCCGGATTGACTGCCCGGCACCATCATCAGATTTTCCCGCACCGTCAGGGTCGAAAACTCATGGGCGATCTGGAAAGTACGTAACATGCCCTTGGCGAACAAATCGTGGGGCGGCAAGCCGGTGATATCCGTTCCGTCCAGAAATACCTTGCCCGAGGTCGGCTTATAGGCACCTGCGATAATATTGAAGAGTGTGGTCTTGCCGGCGCCGTTGGGGCCAATCAGGCCGGTAATGCGGCCGCCCTCTATGGAAAGTGACACGCCGTCAACGGCACGAATGCCGCCAAAGTGCATGTGCAGGTCTTCGACCTGGATCATAAGACTACGAAATTGCGGGGAACGGAGGTGGCCGTTCCCCGCAATTAGGATCTTTTGCGGTCAAACCAGGATCAACGGAAACGTGCCGTTGTGTTCTTGCCGCCTGAGACCAGAATTTCCCGATAGTTACCGGCACTCTCGCCCGCGCCAATAAGTTCCACTGCCGAAGCGCCCACATAGTCAACTTGGCCACCGTCCTTTAAAATTTTCAAGGCCTTGGCAAGTTCTCCAGGATAAATCTTGGTTCCGGGCGCATTTGCTACACCCATCACCTTGTCCTTGAACATCTTGGATTGGGAGGATCCCGCCGCCTGCATCGCCAACATGATTAGTGCTGCGGCGTCATAGGATTCAGAACTGAACGGTCCCGCCTTGAAGCCAGCGGCCTTAGCCATTTCACCAAACTTAGTGGCACCAGGACTGTCCGTACCGGGTACCGTTCCATACGAGCCGTTCAGGTCACTGCCAATTGCTTTTGGCAGGCTGTCTCCGATCATACCGTCGGGCAGGACGAAGGTTTCAAACGCACCGGTGTCAAGCGCAGCCTGAATGATACCTTTGCCGCCCTGGTCCAGATAACCAGCAACGATTAGCACGTCGCCACCGGCCGCGGCCAATGCCCCCACTTCCGCAGTATAGTCGCCCTTGCCATCTTCGTGGGCAGCGGAAATCGTAATCTTGCCGCCAGCTTTTTCAAAATTGGTCTTGATGCTGTTGGCCAAGCCCTTTCCATAGTCGTTGTTGGTGTAGGTTAGGGCTGCCGATTTCACGCCCTTGTCTTGTAATACGGCGGTAAGCACCTGGCCCTGACGAGCATCCGATGGGGCAGTGCGGAAGAACAGGCCATTGTCCTTGATTGTGGATAGCGCTGGTGAGGTGGCCGAAGGTGAGACCATGACAATCCCATTTGCCAAAGCCACATTCTGCAGCATTGCTGTAGTCACACCAGAGCAGTCGCCGCCAACGATGGCATTGATCTTGTCAGAAGTGACTAAGCGCTCTGTGGCCGCAGTGGCCGCAGCGCTATCAGTGCAAGTGGTGTCGCCGCGCACGGCAATTACCTTTGCGCCTCCCAATAGGGCACCCGATTTGGAGACTTCCTTGATCGCCAGCTCTGCGCCGGCGGCCATGTCCGGGGTGAGAGATTCAATCGGACCCGTGTAGCCCAGGATAACTCCCAGTTTGATGGTTTCGGCGCTGGTCATAGATACCATGGCCGTGCTCGCAAGAGCAGCTATGGCCGTAGCGAATAACATTCTTTTCATTGTCTTCCTCCCTGCAGTACAATTTTAGGGGATCTGGTAGATCCCGGTACGGCATAATAAGTCGAAACCGTCCAAAAATAGAAACACTTTAGGACTCTGTAGCCCAATTCCGCGCTAGGAATTTAGCAAATATGGCCCCTAAAAAAGCCGGCCTCCATTTGCGACCTTGCGGTTGGGTTCCACTAGCACCACCGCTCCGGTGTCATCGGGAAATCCCAGGACAAGAAATTCCGACATGAATTTGCCAATCTGCTTTTTGGGGAAGTTGGTCACTGCGGCTACCTGTTTCCCAACTAAATCTTCAAGAGCGTAATGCTCCGTGATCTGGGCGGATGTCTTCCGCTCGCCAATATCCGGCCCGAAATCAACAAATAACTTGTAAGATGGACTGCGCGCCTCGGGAAAAGGTTCCACGCGAACAATGGTGCCAACCCGAATGTCGACCTTTAGGAAGTCATCAAAACTGATCTCACTCATTCTTCATCCGCCGCTTCTTGCCGGTCCCGTTGGCGAAAGCGTAAAGGATCCCGGCGTAGGGCACCCAGTATGCTATCAACTCGGCTAAGAGCTTTGTCCAGGGCCGCCATGGTTTTGGCCTGGTCCTCGCCGTCATCACTTAGCCAGACTCGTAAGACACCGAGGTAAATCAACCCCAGTCCCTTTCGTTGCAACGGCGCGGCTAGACCCCAAGGTTGTATCCGCGCTGCTTCCAGCATCCACTGAAGGGATCGCTGTCCCGGCCCGGCGGCCAAACAAGCTAACGACGCTGGGTCTCGACGCAAATCACGGACGACGGCCTCGAGGCCGTCCTTATATGGAGCCAAGGCGTCCAGCCTCCGCATAATTACATCAAATAGCCGATCACGAACCGGTTCTTCCACCATCCCGTCGTCACTGCCCCGCAGGACAGCATCGTCGGCTAGCTGCATCAATCCGGCCAGTACGGCATTCTTCGAGGTAAATTGCTTTTGCAGTTCTGCCAGCTTCAGCCCAGCTTGATCGGCAATGTCG
This sequence comes from uncultured Rhodospirillaceae bacterium, assembly GCA_964507245.1. Taxonomy (GTDB): domain Bacteria; phylum Pseudomonadota; class Alphaproteobacteria. The sequence continues at coordinate 7,694 of CAZDQC010000108.1, read as the reverse complement.
GCCATCGTGGTGTCTTGCCAACCCTGCACTGCCGCTAAGGACATGGCGGCTTTCACGACGCGGGTTTCCCGGCTTGCGGCTGGTTTTTTCGTTGCACCTTTTGTTGCCATTGCTCCAACCTTTCGATGCGCCCATTGTACCGGCTCGCTACCCAGCGCTGCAAGACAATGTAAATTGGAATAATGTGCCGGCGCGGTGCTAAAATATATGTAAGGTTCCTATGATACAGATACCAGCCGATCGACTTTCCAACCTGGCGCAGGCAATTTTTCAGTTTGGTGGATCTTCCGAGGTGGAGGCCAACCAGGTCGCTGAGAGATTGATCGAAGCTAACTTATTTGGCCACGACAGCCACGGCGTCGGCATGGTGCCCGCATATATGGAAGGCATCAAATCGGGGGAGCTAAAACCTGGTAACGATCTGACGATAGAGCGCGACCATGGTTCCTTCTTGTTGGTGAATGGCAATGCGGGTTTCGGCCAAATTATTGCCAATAGAACGATGAAGCTCGCCATTGCTCGGGCTCAGGAACTAGGTGTTTCTGTTGTCGGGCTGAAGAACTCTTACCATATAGGTAGGATAGGGGCCTGGGGCGAGATGTGCGCGGCAGCAGGCTTTGTCTCGATCCATTACGTAAATGTATTTTCGGCTTCCTCCTTGGTGGCGCCTTACGGCGGCTCCGACAGCCGGTTTACCACCAATCCCTATTGCACTGCTCTTCCGGCTCGCAGTGGTGCGGAACCCATTGTATTGGATATGGCGACCAGTCGCGTCGCCATGGGCAAAGTTCGGGTGGCCTACAACAAGGGCGAGGATATGATGCCCGATGCTTTAATCGACAGCCAGGGACATTCGACCATCGATCCTGGCGTCATGTACACTGAGCCAAAGGGCGCACTACGTACCATGGGTTTGCATAAGGGCTACGGTCTAGCTGTAATTTGCGAGACGCTGGCTGGTGCCTTCACGGGTGCCGGGGTGTTTGGTCCTGAACACAAGAAGGAGGGGCGGATAATCAACAATATGCTGAGCGTGTTGATTGACCCGAGCGCCTTTGGCCATCTCGATTCCTTCCATGACGAAGTGGAGAAATTCACCAAATGGGTCAAGGCCTCACCACCGGCGCCGGGTGTGGATGAAGTCATGGTACCGGGCGAACCGGAACGAAAAACGCGGGCGGATCGTAAAAATAATGGCATTCCGATTGACGATAACACCTTAGAGGAGCTGCTAGCAGCAGGAGAGGCAGTTGGTCTTGAACGCGATGAAGCTATGCGCATTGTGGGCAATTGAATACCTATAGGAACGATACGGGCTGGCTCTCTGATGGCGGTATTTGGATTTGTATGTAGAATGCTGGGTTCGCTAAATGTAATTTATTGATCGCAGGACGTCCTAGTTTCGGATCATGCGGCTTCGTTGAAGCGGAATACTCTTCACGCGACGAAGCGTAGTATTCAATCAAAGCAAAGTATTGTCTTTGGGCCTTTCAAACAAAATGATTGGTAATGTGTTAGCGATATTCGATACAGTTAGAACCAAGATCAATAGATAGGCGGGGGCGCAAGAAAAAATGATCGGGGCTGAGACGGTGCAAGTCATCGGTGGTTTAATAGTTCTAATCGCCTTTGCCCAGTTGGCGGTGCTTCTTTATGGCACTTGGCGCGGTGCTGCCTTGGCCCGTGTACAGCAAGTTCTGGCCAATGATCTTCTGCGTCGCCGGGTGGAAGCCGAAACACTTAGTCGCGAAATGGAGCGGAAGAAGGCCGCTGAGACTTGGTCCGGCGTACGCAAGTTCCGTATCCGCGACAAGGTACATGAAGGTGGCGGTATTTGCTCTTTTTATTTGGTACCCCATGACGGCAAAGTGTTGCCGCCGTTTCTTCCAGGGCAGTATTTGACTTTTAATTTGCGTTTGCCTGGCCGCGATAAACCTCTGGTTCGTTGTTATTCGCTTTCAGACAGCCCGTTTCAAACGGATTATTACCGGGTTAGTATCAAGCGTGCGAACCCGCCGCCCCGGCAACCCGAGGCACCGCCGGGCCTATCCTCGAGTTTTTTCCACAATGAACTCCAGGCCGGGGATATTTTGGATGTAAAGGCGCCTTCCGGCGTTTTTTTCCTTGATTTGTCCAAGCACCGTCCGATTGTGCTGATTGGCGGTGGTGTGGGCCTGACGCCTATGGTTTCAATGTTGAATGCGATTTGCGATTCGGGTTCGCAGCGGGAGGTATGGTTCTTTTACGGTGTGCGAAATAGTGATGAATACATCATGAAGGAACACCTCGAAGCGTTGGAAGCCGAACACGAGCATGTTCACTTGCAGCTGTGTTTTTCTGACCTCAAAGAGGGTGAGGTCGAGGGCTTTCACCACGCAGGTCAGGTCAGCGTGGAGTTGTTCAAGCAGGTTTTGCCATCGAGTAATTTTGAATATTACATGTGCGGGCCGCCGCCAATGATGGAATCCCTGACCACGGATTTGCGGGAATGGGGTGTGCCAGACGCGGATGTTCATCTTGAGACGTTCGGCCCTGCCAGCGTGAAGAAGAAAGCTCCATCGCCAGAAAACGCCGACGCAGCGCCAATGGGTCAAGTGGTCACATTTGCCCGCTCCAGTAAGAACGTTACATGGGATGGCAGCCACGATTCGATCCTGGAACTAGCCGAAGCCAACGGTATAGAGTTAGATTTTGGCTGCCGCGCGGGCAGTTGCGGGACCTGCATTACCGCGGTGAAAACAGGGGAGGTGGGTTATGTCGAGGAGCCCGGCTCTATACCTGAATCAGGCTCCTGTCTGGCCTGTATAGCTGTGCCAAAGACGGATTTGGCCTTGGATGCCTGACGCTTCATTATCAGCGTCAAATTGTGATCAGTAAAAAGAGAATATGAACAGGTTGGGGAACAAAATGTGGGAAAATCCAATGATGAAATTGCGCGAATTGATGATGGGATTGACCTTGCTCGTTGCCATTGCCTTTGGTTCCTGCCTGGCGCAGGCCCAACAAATGCACCTGGACCCAGCCAAGGTCATGGGGCCGGATGCCTGCGGTGAATGCCACAAAACCTCGGTTGGCGAGTGGAAGGGCAGTCATCATTATTCGACTTTCAAAACTCTGCCTCGTAATAAGAAAGCCCGAAAAATTGCTGATAATATGGGAATTAAGCGGGTCAAATCGGGAAGTGACTGCCTGTCCTGTCATTTCACTTCCGCCATGGTTAAAGGTAGGGCGAAGCCGATTGCTGGTATCACCTGCGAATCCTGCCACGGTGCTGGCAAGGATTGGATTAAGGTACACAGCGATTTTGGCGGCAAGGGCGTGAAGGCAGAAAATGAGCCGGCCGCCCATAAGGCAGAGCGCTATGCAAAGTCAAAACAGGCAGGCATGCTCCGTCCCAGCGCACTCTACGAGGTAGCCCAAAATTGCTATAGTTGTCATTCGGTGCCGAACGAAAAGTTGGTCAACGTTGGTGGCCATACTGCCGGCAGCAAGTTCGAGTTGGTGGCTTGGTCCCAGGGTGAAGTAAGGCACAATGTTTGGTACAGCAAGGAAAACAACCCGGCTTCCAAAAACCGTCAGCGCATGATGTACCTGGTGGGTCGTGCCTTGGATTTGGAATACGCCTTGCGCGGCGTAGCCAAGGCCACGAAGAAGGCTGGCTATGCCATTTCCATGGCCAAACGGGCAAAAAAGGCCCGCAAGCGTATCAAGGCGATCGCCAAGTTGGTAAATGTGCCTGAATTGATGGCAATGTACAAAGCCGCTAAGGCCGGTAAGCTGAAGCTAAACAACGAGGCAAAATTGACCGCAGCTGCGGATGCAGTGGCGGCTCAGGCTAAAGCCATCGCAACAAAATATGACGGCAGCAGCTTGGCCGGATTGGACAAAGTTCTGCCAAAGGCCAGTAAATACAAAGGCGGCTAGGGCCTACCATCCGAGCAGCTCAATTTCGGGCCGCTCGGTCCACCATCCGATTTCGGATTAGCGCAGAAGGATATTTGGCAAGAAGCGATGGCTGAGGCGGTCACAATACAGCGACCCCGCCGTTGGGATTCGCCCTTTGCAGAGGAAATGGGCGATGTCGAAGTGGAGCGAATTCTAGCGTTGGAACCGTTCCGCAACATGGACCGGGATCGATTTCCGGAGACCATGTCTCTGGCTGGGATAATCAGCAATGACACCCGTATCGTCAAGTTTCAAGACGGCGATATCGTCGTGCGCGAAGGGGACTACGGCAATTCGGCGTTTCTTGTAATTCAGGGGCAGGTCCGTGTTGTCTTGCCGCCAGGCTTGCCTGAGACCATGCTAGGTCGTGCTCCAGGCGCAAAAAAAAGCCTCCTACAGGCGATCGCGCAATTGTGGCGGAACCCGCTATATCCCGAAGTCCGGGATTCCTATTCGACGGGAGAAAGCGAGGGCACATCCAGCCGGGATGACAGTGATCAACAGGCCCGAATTTTTCTGCAAGACATTCCTAAAGTTCTAAGCGAGCAACGCACGGCGAACCTTGGTTCGGGCGATATGTTTGGCGAGATCGCTGCCCTAGGCCGTACTCAGCGGACCGCCACGGTTATTTCTGACGGCCCTTCCGAAATGTTAGAAATTCGCTGGCAAGGGTTACGTGATATTCGCCGCCGCGTAGAAAGTTTTCGCCTCCAAGTCGATCGTCTATACCGGGAACGCAGTTTGGCCTCGCATTTGCAGGCAACGCCGATGTTCCAACATCTCGATGAAGAAGCCATCGGTCACATAGTGGATGAAACACTGTTCGAGACCTACGGCGATTTCGACTGGCATACCCAATACCAACGGAATCGAAACGAGAGTTTTAGTCAGCGTCTCGCAAGTGAACCGGTGATCGTGGCGGAGGGAGATTATCCTGACGGTTTGTTGCTGGTGCGGGCGGGTTTTGCCCGGGTAAGTCAAATTGTCAATAACGGCCATCGCACTGTTCGTTATGTTGGCCGGGGTGCATTTTTTGGAATGGCCGAGATCGTCCACAACTGGCTCCTGGATAGAAAGAGCCAATCGGAAATGGGCGATACGAAAGGTAATAGCGATGGAACGGCAATATTTGAGCCGATGACCTTGCTTACTACATTACGCGCCTTGGGCTACGTTGATATTCTTCGGGTTCCTACAACCGCGATAGAGAAATACGTACTGCCTACTTTAAGCCAAGAGGATCTGGCGCAATACGGCCAATTAGATTTCAGCAGTGCCCAGTTGAACGAGATGGGAGAAGAGAGAGAGGCAGCATCTCAGACTATTGATCCGGGCATGCTGGAATTCCTCGTGGAGAATAGGTACATAAACGGCACGGCGACCATGTTGATTGATATGGATCGGTGCGTCCGTTGTGACGAATGTGTCACGGCTTGCGCCAGAGCCCATGACAACAACCCTCGTTTTAACCGCCACGGTCGTCGGCACGAGCATTACATGGTGGCCAATGCCTGCATGCACTGCATGGACCCAGTTTGTATGATCGGCTGTCCCACTGGTGCAATTCACCGGTCATCGGCGGGCGGTCAAGTCGCCATCAACGATAGTACCTGCATTGGATGTGCCACCTGTGCCAATTCCTGTCCCTACGATAATATTCGCATGGTCGAGGTGCGGGACAACAATGGTGCCCTCATCAGAGACACGGTGACCAAGGCGCCCATTATCAAGGCCACGAAATGTGACCTTTGCCTGGATCAATTGGGTGGTCCGGCCTGCCAGAGAGCCTGTCCTCATGACGCTTTGAAGCGGGTCGATATGCAGAACCTGCCAGAATTGGGAAAGTGGTTGAACCGGTGACAACCTTTGCCAAGAGGCGCTGGCGCAACAGCCTGATCGCCATAGTGCTAGGTATTGCTTTAATCGCCTGGCACAAAGCCTTTGATGTGGCTTTATATCAACCGGCATTTTTGACAGGGTGGGTATTGTTGGCCACCATCATATTTTTGGCACTTTACAATGGGCGCAAGAAACTTTCGATGGTTCCGTTAGGTACAGCTTCGTCTTGGTTGCAGTGGCATATCTATCTTGGACTTCTGTCAATTTTGACGTTTGTACTTCATGTAGAATGGAGCATTCCCAACGGGATTTTGGAAGGAATACTGGCGGCATTTTTTGTTGTCGTTGCGGGTTCCGGCTTGTTAGGTCTTTTTCTCTCTCGGCGCTTCGCCCGTATGCTAACCCGCGATACCGAAGAAGTCGTTCTTGAGCGAATTCCACAATTCATTGCTGATTTGCAGGATGAAGCGGAGGCACTGGTCGTGGAAGCGGCCGCCGAAACGAGCTCGTCTAGCATCTCCGACTATTATGCAGGCCAGCTGTCATCTTTCTTCGCCAAACCGAAGAATATGCACATACACCTACTGGGTTCGCCACGGGCTACCTTTTCCCTGTTTACTGGCCTAGATAATATGAACCGGTATCTGGATAACCGGGAAATAATATATGCTGAACGGTTACGCCGGTTGGTGGAACGCAAGGATAAACTTGATTACGCTTATGCCTTGCAAACTGCGCTTAAGGCATGGCTGTTTGTCCATATTCCAGCAACTTATGGCCTCATTCTTCTCGCCTTGCTGCATCTTCTTTTAGTATATTCCTTTGGCGGTGCGCGCTGATGTTGGGACCTTTGCAAGCTCTTGGCTACCGTGAGAGCCCGTATATGCGTCCAGTACAAGACTGGATTTGTGGCCACGCCGCAGAAGGGCGCCCTTGTCAAATAGGCCCCGACGGTAGTGGTCATTGCCGCGGTAGTTATGAATGCAGTCCTTCCCTCATGGGTGATCGGTGGAATTGCACTCGTTCACAGTTTTCCGGTGGTCCGTGTGAAGATGGCCCCACTCCGAATGGGCAATGTTGTCTTCAGATACCAACTTGCCGCCCAGTTCGTAGTTGGCGAGCCAGAAGGGGCGCCGTCACTAAATGGGTTGCTGCAATTGTGGCAGCCCTGTTGGTATTCGTTCTGGCAGGCACCTATCGGACGGCTTTGATTAATCCGGGCCAGTTGTCCTTTCAGCACGCTGGATTAAGCGACTGCGGGAGTTGTCACCAGGCTTTCCATAAAGGGGTGGTGGGATGGTGGCAGGCGGCTTGGTCGGAAAATGTCACACTGGATGATAGCAAATCTTGCATTAGCTGTCATGCAATGGGTGATCGTGGCCTTCTGCCGCATAGTCAATCAGCTGAAGTCATGTCAGCGTTAAGCGAATTAGCCGCTCCGGCCACGGCATCGGGACGTAGTATCGGTGTGCAATTGGCTAATCTGGTTTTCGATATGCCGCGGCAGTTAAACATCACCCTCCCATGTATGACCTGCCATCGGGAGCATCAGGGCACTGAGGCTGATTTGACAAGTATGTCGAATGATCGCTGTACCACGTGCCATCTGTCACAGTTCGACAGCTTGGCGTCTGGTCACCCTGATTTCCAAAACTACCCCTATGAACGGCGCACCCGGTTGCAGTTTGATCACACTAGCCATATAGACAAGCATTTCAGCGAAAAGAGCACAGCCCAGTTAGCTCCAGGGGAATGCAGGGATTGCCATAAAAGTGATACCAACGGCCGTTTGATGAAGGTCAAGTCGTTTGAAACAAGCTGTGCTGCTTGCCATGGGGAACAAATCGCCGGTGCTGGCCGCGCCACCGCTAAAGGTATGCCGGTACTTGCTGTGCCAGGGCTCGACGTGG
>CAZDQC010000107.1:0-12439 GCA_964507245.1 uncultured Rhodospirillaceae bacterium | reverse complement strand
CCAGAACTCGCGCCGCTGGGGCTAGCGTATCCAGCCGGTCGCGTGGCGCGACCTCAATCCGGCTAAGACTTTCAAGGCTCAGGCCTGCAAACAACCGGCATATATCGCTAACCCGGTCTGCGTACAAGGCATAGCCATGAACCAAACGTATTGGATAACGTATGCGTGCTATCTCCAACCGACCCAAGCTGCGCCAGGCTCCTCCGACAATGTAAAGCAGTTCGTCCTTGAACTCTGACAGCCATTGGACCGTACCCAATACGTCATCAATATGGCGGTCGAAAGCATCCCCTTCTAGACCTGACCTTGTTGCGAGTCGCAATGTACCTAGCGGCAAGCTGATCCGCTGGCCAACACCATCATTTTCACCTGGATCAAGGTGGATAAGTTCAAGACTACCTCCCCCTAGGTCAGCAACCAATCCTCGTGTGCCTCGATTAGCAGCCAACACACCCCGAGCAACCAGACGGGCCTCCTCCTGCCCCGTTAGAATTCGTACGGAGATGCCTGTGTCCCGTTTGATTTGATCAATAAACGCTTCTCCATTCACCGCTTCGCGTATTGCTGCCGTCGCCACTGCATCAATAAGGCTCACGTCCATTGCATCGGCCAGATGGGCAAATCGATGAATGATGCGTAGGGCCCTATCCATAGCAACATCAGACATCCTGCTGCCAGGATCTTGAAACCGGCCCAGACCGCACATGGCTTTTTCGTTAAACAGGGGAGGCGCAGCAAGGGCAGTGGCAGGATAGACCACCATACGCACCGAATTGGAACCAACGTCAATCACCGCCAGACGGCCGTTTGAAACTTCACACGGCGGCATGTCTGTATTTCCGCTTAGTCCCGATCTAGAGCAAGCCGCAAATTTGACTTGCTACTTTTTAAGGCGCTGCCTCGACCAGATAGGCTCGGATTAGTCATGAAATAACGATGGGCAGAGAAATCGTCATCCTGAAACGCCAAGCGCTCAAACTGATCTTGTGCATTCAAAGACCAGCTTTGCAACCGGTCATTAAAATTTGCCACCATGATCTGACCCATAATCTGTTCGTGGACTGTCGCATTATTAATGGGGATCATTGCCTCGACACGGTGGTCAAAGTTTCGAGGCATCCAGTCGGCCGAGGATATGAAAATTTTGGCATCAGCCGACGGCAGACCATTACCGGCTCCGAAACAGGCAATGCGGCTATGTTCGAGAAATCGCCCAACTATACTTTTGATGGAAATATTTTCTGACATGTTTGGAACACCAGGGCGCAGACAACAAATTCCCCGAACGATTAGATCAATCTTCACACCAGCGTTTGAGGCTCCATACAGCGCATCGATAATCTGGCTGTCTACCAAAGAATTCAATTTGGCCCAGATAGCCCCAGGGCGCCCGGCCTTCACATGGTTAATTTCCTGTTCAATTAGGGACAGGATGGAATCTCGCATTCCCATAGGAGAAATTACAAGGCGTTCGAAATGGTCTGGCTGAGCGTATCCGGTCAAATAGTTGAACAAGACGGCGGCATCCCCCCCCAATTTCGGATCAGCGGTAAAGAACGACAGGTCGGTGTAGATCTTAGCCGTGACGGGATGATAGTTACCTGTTCCAAAATGCACATAAGTCAATAGTTCATCACCCTCGCGGCGAGCCACATAAGATACCTTGGCATGGGTTTTCAAATCCATAAAACCATAGACTACATGTACGCCGGCGCGCTCCAAATCACCGGCCCATTTTATGTTAGCTTCCTCATCAAATCGTGCCTTCAGTTCGATGAGAGCGGTCACGGACTTGCCGCTTTCGGCCGCAGCAATCAAGGCCTTGACAATTGGCGAATCGTCCGATGTCCGGTACAATGTTTGTTTGATTGCAATGACGTCCGGATCGTCGGCCGCTTGACTAAGGAATTGCGCCACCACATCGAAACTCTCGTAAGGATGATGGACTAATATATCTTTGGCTCGGATGGCCGCAAAGCAATCGCCGCCAAGTTCCCTAATACGCTCAGGAAATCTGGGATTATAGGGTTGGAATTTTAACTCTGGCCGGTCATCGACAATCAACTGGTCAACATCGGCAAGTCCCAAGGCTCCATTCACTGCCATCACCTCGCGACGGCTTACATTTAAATTACGGGCAACGAAGTGCCCCAAATCTTCAGGCATAGCCGCGTCCATCCAAAGACTAATAACGCTGCCGCGCCGGCGCCGTTTCAGGGCTGTTTGGAAGAAGCGAACCAAATCCTCGGCTTCCTCTTCTACTTCGATATCACTGTCCCGTATCACTCGGAACAAGCCCCGACCTTCCGTTGAATAACCAGGAAACAATTGGTCTAGAAACAAACCCACAAGATTTTCTAAGCTTATGAAGCGGATTGCCTCACCAGGCAGGCGAATGAACCTTTCCACTAGTTGTGGCAAGGGCACCAGGGCATTCATGAAACTATCGTCGATACGCCTTCGTAATTGCAGCACCATGCCGAACCCTAGGTTCTGGATAAAGGGAAACGGATGGGCTGGATCGATAGCTAGAGGCGTCAGGACCGGAAAAATCCGTTGCAGAAAATGTGATGCCAAGAAGTCTCGTTCCCCTTCGGACAAATCGTCTGGTTCAACCAGTTGTATTCCGGCAACAGCCAGTTCCGCAATCAATTCATTCCAATAACGGCCCTGCTCGGCCATAATCTCACCGGCCATTTGATTAATGGCCGTCAACTGTTGTGCGGGGGTACGGCCATCATCACTGACTTGTTCAATTCCTGCCCGCACCTGGCCGTGCAAACCAGCTACGCGCACCATATAGAATTCGTCCAGGTTGGTCGCCGATATGGACAGAAAGCGCAAGCGCTCTAACAAAGGATAGGCAGGGTTCAACGCTTCTTCCATAACGCGTTGATTGAAGGCAAGCCAGGAAAGTTCGCGGTTAATATAGCGCTGGCCCGGTTCGATAGGTTCAGACGGGACGACGAGACCTTCTCCATTTTGCCGATTTGCCAGCGCCACCTATTAGCTCCCTTTCGAATTAACCTCAGTTTAGCCGCTTCCAAATCTGTGTCTTACCAAACAAGGGCAGACCAACATAACCCCTAACCTTTAAGGTTTCAGTATCCAACAATGTCAAGGTGCAGGAATAGGTTTTCCCATCCTCGGGATTATAGATAGTACCGTCCTCCCATACATTCCCTTCGGTTGGTGCAATGAAATTAGCCAGCAGCGGCAATCCAATAATGGAACGGTCACGCAAATTTTTGTTCGGGTTTTTGGCGTCATGCTTCAGCTTTTTGTCATCGTCCAATGGTTCCTTCAACCAGACAATACTGCCGCAAATTTTCAGTCCGCAGGGCAAAATCTCGATATGCGACTTGTCACCTTCTGTGACCCAGGTACCTACCACCCCTTCGCCCCAAGCCGGAACACCTAACAATAAGGTGACGTATAGAAATCCGACAAAAATTATTCTTAAACTCATGTTTGTTTTTCCCAGGCGACATATTTTCTTAGGAGTTCCCGGAAAATCCCTGCCGTCCATGAAGAACTACCAGCCATTCCCGAGTTTACCTTCTCACATTCTACACTCCATCAAACGACGAAATTGCGGCACTCGCCGTATGTACAGTAATTGGCCGTTGCCCAGACAGAGAAATGCGGTCAAGACGATTCACGGCCCGCTCGGCAGCGGCAAAAGATCGTTCGATCCGAGCCACCAGAAACGATAATACTTCCTGGCCAACCCGCACCTGTCGATCAGCGAACAATTTTGCCATTACTGCTAACAAAAGTTCGTCATCTGGCGGCTGTATCCCAACCGCTTGAGCCGCCAGAAACCGGGAGCGCAAATCAGCTAAGGGTATCGACAACTGTCTGGGTGGTATACGGGATGCCAACAGCAAAAAGCCACCTTGTTCGCGCAAAATATTGTAGAGATGCAACAATGGCTCATACTCAACTATATGGTCCACCTGATCCAACGCTACAGAACCATAACCGGCAATTTCCGGTACGGCAGCAAGTGTCAGTTGTGCTGGCGTGATCGCCACAGCCCCGGTTCGGGTACACCAAACTCGTATCAGATGGCTCTTGCCGCACCCTTGAGGACCATATAAGAAAAGAGCAGGTTCAGGCCAGTCGGGCCAACGGTCCAGCCACGCAACGGCCGCTTCATTGCTCTGCGTCACAAAAAAATCAACCCTGCCCAGGGCCGTCCGAAACGGCAAGTCCAGAAATAGTTGATCGGACTTAATCATGTTTTATCGCCGGCGTTTCCCGGTCCGTCATAGCCCCAATACAACCGGCTATCTAGGTAGTGGGCCAAGGCGAAGCGAACCATGACACCGATAGCCGCAGCTGCCGGTAGAGCTATCAATACACCAACAAAGCCAAACAAGGCACCACTGGCCAATAACGCAAACATGACCCACACGGGATGAAGACCAATTCGGTCACCCAACAATCGTGGTGTCAAAACGTAACCTTCCGTCACTTGGCCAACTAAAAATATCAGCACGATCATAGCGATACGGGTGTATTCAGCATCCGGCAAAAATTGAGTTAAAGCAATCAACATTGACAGTAGAAGTCCTAGCAAAAACCCAATAAACGGTACGAAGGAAATGAAACCGGTTAACAAGCCAATGATCAGCCCAAATTCCAGTCCCGCCAACGTTAGGGACAGAGCGTAAAAGCATCCCATAATCAGACAGACGGTGCCCTGACCTCGAATAAAAGCCGCCATGACCTTGTCAATATCCGCCAATAAACCGCGTATGGTCTGCGCATACTGGCGAGGCAACCATCCATCTAAGACTGCGATCATGTGATCAAAATCACGCAACAGATAGAAGGCGACAATTGGTGTAATGACTAGTAAGCTCAAGATGTTAAATATCGCTAAGCCGCCGCTCCAGGCCTGACGCAACAGCTTGAAACTGAAACGCACAGCATCCGCAGCTATCTCTTTCAGCGCGTCTCCTGCCGAAGTACTGATATCAATCCCGAGCCGGCCACCCAAATCAACCAGTACCGGCAGAGTAGAAGCCCGTAGGCCCGTTGCATAACCAGGCATTCTTTCTGCAAATCCAGAGATTTGATGGTGAAGGACAGGCGTCAGCAATAGGACTGCAAAGATCATTAGAATAAAAAATACCACTACGGTGGCGGAAGTAGAGAAAGTGCGGGATAAACCGCGCGCTTCTAATTTATCAGTTAGCGGGTCGAGAAAATAAGCCACTGCCATGCCAGCCACGAAGGGCAATAGAATAGAACTAAGCAGCCAAAACAAGGTGACGAAAACGACCAGGGCAATTAGCCAGTACACCGCTTGTTTACGTGCGGACATCATTCTTGCTCCAGCTTGTTCATACGACGCCACCAATCAATCAGGTATTCCGTGCCAGAAGCGACCGTGGCAAACGCCGTAGCTACAACCAAGATTTCGATATAAGATGAAGCTTCCTCAAGGGGAAAAGCAAAAACCGCAATAACGCTAGCGGCCAAAATAATCTGCATACCCGTGTTAATTTTTGAGGAAAACAGTGGCTTCGGCTCGTAAGGTTGATCAAAGAGGTAAAGCAAAAACAGCCCCCCACCGATCAAAATATCCCGGCTGACAACCAGGATTACCAGCCATAGCGGCAAATGGCCCTGTGCTCCCAGAACTATAAAAATTGAGACCAAAAGAACCTTGTCTGCAATAGGGTCGAGATACCGGCCTAACCGGGATTGCATATCAAATTTCTTGGCCAGAAAGCCGTCAACAGCATCGGAAAGACCTGCCAGACAAAATACGATGAGGGCCAGCCGCCAATGATCAATCATGATCAGCCAAACGTTGAAAGGCACCGACAACAGGCGGGCCAGCGATATCATATTGGGCAGAGTCATCTTACGCTATCCTCTTCGGTCCCCTTTTTCGCCCCAACCAGACTAAGCATCCAAAATCCGTCTACTAGAATAAGTTTTAAATCGCGTTGTGCTAGCGAAACCGTCAGACTGTCGGTATCACCCAGATAGTCGATTACAACCTGAGCATCCTGCAGGGAAATTCCTTGCAGCTGAAAGCCACTGACCATAGCGGAAGCTGCCAAACGTTTGCGCACTGTCAGCCAGTCTGACAAATCCGAAAGTGGCACCAATGCTGACAGAGATACTTCTTCCCCAAAAGACAACTGGGTGCGCCGTTTCCACTGTTCCTGCTGATCTGTAGCTACCAGCAAAGCGAGCCTGCCCATTGCCTCTTCTAAATCATTATCGACACGAACAGTATAACCAAGCACTTCGGTGCTTTTGCCGCCGGGACCAAAGCGCAGTAAATTGACAGCGACCCGAGGCAGACCACCAGCTCTCAAATCGATATTTAGTGTTGCGTGAGCAACTAGGACATTAGTTGCCCCGTACCGGTAGGCGATAACTTTCAAAAGGTCCTCCCGGCCAGCCAAGGCAGACTGGGCTGTAATCGTGGTGAGATCCATTAAATCGCCTAACGGTAGACTTAGTGGCAGCAAAGCATCCGGGGCCAAATCCAACCCGGCCCAGGCATTGCGCCAAATATTGCTATTCTCAAATAACGACAGCGCAGCACCTTTTTCCAACACCGGCAACACGAGAATTGGCTTGGCTCGAGTTTCAGAAAATCGGATGCCTGCACCCCGCAACAATTGCCGAACCGCGGCACGATGAAACCGTACGGTCAATTTCGCCAGGTAACGAACTGTGGACGTTTTTTCATTAGCCACAGCAACGGTGGCAACCATTTGCTCAATGGCCTTATCATCTGGTTCGGGTAGACTGTCGTGATCGGTGCGCAATGTGATTCTTGCTAATACCCGCCGGAGAGCCATGCGTTGGCCATCCCGCAACGCCTTTTTGCGTGCCTCAAGCGCCGATTCGGCAGTGACATCAACAGGTAGATTTACGGCCGTAAATATGTCGACCCCGCCCTGCGCCAAAATTGGTGGGGAGTTCCAAGCGCAAAGCAGAAACAGAATGCAAATCACACGGTGCAGCATTACAAGATCAATCAGATAAAGTATCCTCGCCGTGACATCACGGCACCAAATCAATTTTATAGTTATATCCTAGCGAGGGCGTCATCAATAATTACAACTACAAAGGTGCCGGTGTCGACATAGATGCAGGTGATCTTCTGGTCGATGCGATCAAACCCTTGGCCGCCAAAACGCGCCGCCCCGGCACCAGCGCCCAACTGGGCGGATTTTCCGGATTGTTTGACCTGCGTGCCGCAGGATACCAAGATCCCTTGTTGCTGGCTGCAACCGATGGCGTCGGCACAAAATTGAAAGTCGCCATTACAATGGACTGCCATGATTACGTGGGAATCGACCTAGTCGCCATGTGCGTTAATGACCTAGTAGTGCAGGGCGCGGAACCATTACTGTTTCTGGATTATTACGCAACGGGCAAACTGTCGGTAAAGGCGGGAACTGCAATTGTGGCTGGTATCGCGGAAGGCTGCCGGCAAGCCGGATGCGCGCTGATTGGTGGAGAAACGGCGGAAATGCCGGGCATGTACAAAGACAACGAGTACGATCTGGCGGGATTCTCAGTCGGAGCAGTGGAACGGGACGGGATTTTGCAGCCCGACACCACGGAGCCGGGAGATATTTTATTGGGCCTCGCCTCAAATGGGTTGCACGCCAATGGTTTTTCACTTGTGCGGAGGCTTATAGACGATCAGGGCTATGACTATCGAGAGCCAGCTCCATTCGCTCCAGAGATTACCTTAGCGGAGGCCCTTCTTCGACCCACCAGGATATACGTGCCAGCCTGCCTAGAAGCCGTTCGGAGCAGTCTAGTTAAGGGTTTGTGTCATATTACTGGCGGCGGATTAATACAGAACCCACCGCGCGTATTGCCGGACGATACATTAGCTCGCATTGACTTCAATGCCTGGCCCTTACCGCCCGTATTTAGTTGGCTGGCACAAATCGGTGGAATTAACTCGATTGAAATGGCGCGGACGTTTAATTGTGGTATCGGCATGCTTGCCATCGTCGCAAAAGACAAGGCCGCAGAGGCTGCGGCCCATTTTCAAGCCGCTGGAGAGACCGTCTGGACTATTGGCTCCATTGAGGCAGCCGAAGGGTCTCCAAGTGTCGAGTTGACCGGATGGGAGGTTTGAATTGGCCTTGTACAAGATCGCCATTCTGATTTCCGGCAGAGGCAGCAACATGGCTGCTCTGATTGAAGCCTGCAGGAGCCCCCAATACCCAGCCGAAGTAGCCTTGGTTCTATCTAATCGACCTGATGCAGCAGGTCTGGTAACCGCTCGCGAGGCGGGTATTCCTACGAAAGTCATAGAACATAGCGATTACGAGAATCGGGAAGCCTTCGATGCTGCGATGACAGATATCTTAGCCGCCAGTGGCGTCCGGTTGATTTGTCTGGCTGGTTTTATGCGGTTGTTGAGCGCGGAATTCTGCCGGCGTTGGTGGGACAAAATAATCAATATTCACCCATCCCTTTTACCAGCATTCAAGGGCTTATACGTACACGAACGGATGCTGGAAGCTGGAGTCAGAATAGCCGGCTGTACCGTGCATTTTGTCCGGCCCGCCGTGGATGAAGGACCCATCCTGGTCCAGGCCGCTGTGCCTATCGCCACCGATGACACACCGGAGTCACTATCTGCGCGGATATTGCAACAGGAACACTGCATTTATCCACTTGCAGTTCAGCTAATCGCCGAGGGCCGCGCTCGCACTGTCGGTGGTACGGTCGCTATCGATAATTACGATCTGCCACGGGATATTTTGGTAAACCCGCCGCCTGGGTAACCATCGTATTTTTTCGTCCCGTGATTCAACTGATGCTGGCATACCGCCGCTAGTCCGCTAACTAATCTACCGCGGCCAGACCTTGGGAAACATCGCACAAGTCATTGGATCGCCGGGCTGCAGGCCATGTCCTTCCAAGGGTGGCGAGGTTTGACCCGTGCGCGTCCCAAAACGGGTATCTTCACCCAGCCAACGAGTGGAGTAGGCGCGGCGGCGCTTTTGGGGCGATGGATTGCCCGATGCGCTATGCACCACTAACCCATGGAAAAAAATGCAATCACCCAGTTCCAGATCCCAAGACAATAGGTTCAGCTCATCCCGCTGAATTTCAAAATCAGGCATGAGTTCGAAACGAGGGTCCTGAGTCTGCAGGTCCGGGGTGCCAGGTTTGAAAAATTGCGGTGCGAACCAACGGCCCCATTTGTGGGACCCGGCAATATAATCCAGGCAAATCGCCTTGGGTACTTGATCTAGGGGCAACCAGATGGAACCGACCTGCCAACCCTCGACGGGGTAATAAGGTTGATCATGATGCCAGGGTGTTTTTTCTTGGGTGCCCGGCTCCTTCACCAGCAGGTGGTCGTGATAATAGGTGATAGTATCTGCACCCATCATGCGGGCAGCGATGGCGGCGCCCGGACCCTCTAAAGCGAACCGTTTTGCCCCATCCCATCGCTGCCATAACTGGAAATCGACAAAGAATTCACCCCCTTTCCCTGGAGGTGTGTTATGCCGCACCATAGGCCCCGGTTGAGCTTTGTCCTGCTCCACCGCTTCGCGCAACACTTCGATCCATTCCAAATCAAAGACACTTTGCAACAGGACCGCGCCATCGCGATCATAAGCTGCAACTTGATCATCGGTGATTGGCTGAAGCGGGTCGCAATGTAGCATATGTGCTCCTTAGCCAACAATCTCAGTGTCAGCGAACCAGTAGGAAATTTCCTGAGCGGCGGTTTCTGGAGCATCCGAACCGTGCACAGAATTAGCTTCTATATTTTCGGCAAAATCCTTGCGTATAGTGCCTTCTTCGGCCTCTGCGGGATTGGTGGCGCCCATAATTTCTCGATTTTTAGAGACGGCGTTCTCGCCTTCCAAAACTTGCATTACGACTGGTCCTGAAATCATGAAATTGCACAAATCGTCAAAAAATGGGCGTTCCTTGTGTACTGCGTAAAATCCTTCAGCCTGGCCACGCGTCATCCAGACGCGTTTCGAGGCAACGACCCGAAGGCCTGCGCCTTCCAAACGGGCTGTTATCTGTCCGGTTAGATTGCGGCGGGTGGCGTCGGGCTTGATGATAGAAAAGGTACGTTGGATGGCCATACTTTTGGCTTTCTATATTTTATAAATTTGAATTGCGCGCGGTTTATATCGGCTTCGCCTTGACCCCGCAACCATGCTAAAGAGCAACCATGCTACACATCAATAACCTAACCTACCGCATAGGCGGACGGGATATTTTAACGGATACATCCGTGCATGTGCCAGCTCGTCACAAAGTGGGTGTCGTGGGACATAATGGCGCAGGAAAGAGCACGTTATTGAAGCTGATTTCGGCAGAATTGTCAGCGGATGCAGGCAGCATCCGTTGTGCCCGCAAGGCCAGCATAGGTACGGTAGCGCAGGAAGCGCCGAGTGGACAGCAAACATTGTTGGATCATGTACTGGACGCGGACACGGAGCGTAACTCTCTTATGGCAGAAGCAGTGACAGCAACAGATCCTGATCGTATTAGCCTTATTTATCAACGTTTGGAGGATATCAATGCCTACGCCGCGCCGGCCCACGCCGCAGCCATTCTGGCGGGTCTAGGGTTTGATGAACCGAATCAAAATCGCCCGTTATTTGAGTTATCGGGCGGTTGGCGCATGCGAGTTGCCTTAGCAGCCTTACTTTTTTTAGCGCCCGATTTGCTATTGCTGGACGAACCCACAAACTATCTAGATCTGGAAGGTGCCCTGTGGCTGGAGAACTACCTGCGTCGTTATCCACATACGGTGATGCTGGTCAGCCATGATAGGGACTTATTGAACAACGCCGTGACCTCGATCCTGCATGTAGACCAAGGTCAATTAACCCTGTATCGCGGCGGGTATGACGCCTTCGAGGAAACCCGGCGCGAACAGCAACTACAACAGGAACGTTTACGCCAGAGACAGGAAGCCGCACGCAAACATATGCAGTCCTATGTGGACCGCTTTCGCTATAAGGCTAACAAGGCGCGCCAAGCTCAAAGCCGCTTGAAAGCTCTGGCGCGGATGAGGCCAATCGCGGAGGCAGCTGTCGATCCATCTGTAAATTTTCAATTTCCCAATTCGGATAACCTTAAATCCCCGGTGATTAGTTTGGAACAGGCCGCTGTCGGCTACGTAGACGGGGTTCCTATCCTCTCCAGCCTAAACCTGCGCATCGACGCCAATGACCGCATCGCTCTGCTAGGACGTAACGGCAACGGTAAATCGACCTTGGCCAAACTGATTGAAGGGCGCCTAGAACCCATGTCTGGGAAAATCCGACGCAGCAGTAAACTACGTACGGGATTCTTCGCTCAACATCAGATTGAAGATCTGCGGGCAAATGAAACACCCGTGGATCACCTACAACATCTTTTACCAAATCTAAATGAATCCGCGCTTCGCCACCGCCTAGGCGCCTTCGGATTAATCCAAAAGCGGGCGGAGACGAAAGTGGGTCAATTATCCGGCGGCGAACGGGCTCGCCTTGTTCTGGCCCTAATCACTGTAAAGAACCCACACCTATTAATTCTGGACGAACCTACTAACCATCTGGACGTGAATGCGCGCCAAGCCCTCATCCAGGCCCTGAATGACTATTCAGGCGCAGTATTGTTAATCAGTCATGACCGGCATCTGTTAGAATTGACCGCTGACCAATTATGGTTAGTGGCGGACGGCACCGTTGCACCATGGGAAGGTGACATTGACGACTATCGACGTCTATCCTTGCAAAAGGAAAATCCCAAGGAAAGCCAGACCGTAACCAACAACACCCAGCATGCCTCCCGCCGGGCAAATGCCGCGAACCGCCAGCGACTGGCCCCATTGCAAAAAATCGCAAAAGCGGCAGAAGAGAACATGACCCGCCTGCAAGAAGAACAGGCGCTCATCGCTCAGGCTCTGGCCGATCCGACCCTGTATGAAGGGATGTCTGAAAAACTTACTGCATTGAACCAACAGCGTGCCCAAATCGAAAAAGCCATCACCGAAGCTGAGGCCGCATGGCTGACGGCGGAAGAGGAACTGGATGCGGCGCAAGCATAGGGGCCGCATTAGGGACAAGGCTGTCTGGTTGGAATGGCTATTTACACATCTTTGGCGACGCCGTCCCTTTTTCTCGGCGGAGGAGTTTGTTCTGAAATGCTTTGCCTTGGAAACTGCTATTTAAAGCTGCGTGGTTGCGGGATTGGCGCAGCGGGATTAGCGTCGCGAGGATGACCCATGCGGCGACGGTAAGCAAAAGCTTCGCAGTAGCAGTTCAGATCAGGATCCTCACGTAGGGTCTCCAGATCTGAGGAAAGATCAATTAGCTCTTCTGCCATGACATGGATCACCAGACCTTCTCTCTCCACTACGCCGCGGGCTGCCAGCAGGCGGGACGAGAGGACGACGCGGCGATAAATTTCG
>CAZDQC010000106.1:0-12520 GCA_964507245.1 uncultured Rhodospirillaceae bacterium | reverse complement strand
ATTGGAATTGCTCTTGCTTGTTACCGGTAGCCCAATTAACAATCAAGAAAAGCCACTGCAGGATTCAAATTCACCGGCAACATTTCCTCAAAGAGAAAATACTGCTACGGTCCACATGAATTTTGGAATTTTCTGCTAGATCACACGTTGCTTTCAACACCTCCGAATACTTGTCCAATGCCGTTCAAAATATCTAATTTGCAGCAGGAGCTATACAAACAGGATGGGTTTGTGGTCTTGCCGCGACTGTTCGACGCAGAAGAAGTCAACCTCCTTAGACGCGCTATGGAGGAAGATCCCGCCATCGCTGAACATTCCCTGATACGTCCGGATCAAGAGGGATTTGGTACCCGTATTACCCTTTGGAACAGGGCGGGGAATAGCGTTTACGGACTGACGGCTCGCTGTAACCGCATGGTGGAAACAGCGCAAACGCTAATTGGAGAAGAAGTCTATCATTATCAATCCAAACTGACTGCCAAGGAGCCCCGCGAGGGTGGAGCCTGGGAGTGGCACCAGGACTACGGCTACTGGTATTACAACGGCTGTCTGCGCCCCGACATGTTAAGTTTCATGATTGCTCTGGATCGGTCGGATAGAAATAATGGTTGTCTCCAGTTGGTGAAGGGCTCCCATAATCTTGGACGCATTGATCACGTGCCCTTGACGGAGAAGCAGAACGAGGCTGACCCAGAACGCATGAAACATATCCTCGCCGCCAGCGACATCGTTTATGGCGAACTAGACCCGGGGGACGTGTTGATATTCCATTGCAACACACTGCACCGCTCCAACAAGAACCTATCCGATAAGCGTCGTTGGACGTTGATTATCTGTTACAACGCCATCAGCAACGATGCCTATGTTGAGAATGATGACAGATCTTATGTGCCGCTAGAGCCGGTTAGCGATAGCGCCATAAAAAAAGCCGGCTTGATGTTCTCTGCTGGCAACGAGGAGCATTTCGCTGGACAGGCCTATGTCCCAAACGTTGCCGCGCCAGGAGGCAGCCGTTAGAGTTTTGCCGTCTGGAGCAACGGCGGAGGTGAATTCATGAGTTGGCGTGTGGGCGTGGATATAGGTGGAACCTTTACAGATGTCGCCCTGGCGAATGAAGTGACGGGCCAAATCGGCATCGCAAAGGTTGCGACCACGCCGCATGATTTTGGCCTGGGCGTAGTGGATGGACTTTCCATTGCCCTAAAGGAACACGGGATCGAAGCTACCAACGTCCGCTTGCTGTCCCACGCCACGACCGTGGTCACAAACGCCATTTTGGAAGGCAAGGGCGCCAAGGCGATGCTGATATCGACCAAGGGCTTCCGGGATATTCTGGAACTGCGGCGTTCCTCCCGTTCCAGCCTGTATGACATGTTCCAGGATGGGCCGAGCCTGTTGATCCCCCGTTACTGCCGCCTTGAAGCAAGAGAGCGGCTTGACGCGGCCGGCAAAATTATTGAACCGCTCAATGAATTAGACATCGATACAATCATTGAATTCGCAAAGGCTAATCAAATCGAGGCCATCGCCGTATCCTTGCTATTCTCATTCCTTAATGACGTACACGAACAGCGGATCGGCGCACGTTTACGGAAGGCCCTGCCGGACATCCCGGTTTTCCTTTCATCGGAAGTGCTACCAGAAATTCGCGAGTTCGAACGGGCCTCCACCACTGCCGTCTGCGCCTATGTCGGTCCGATTTTGGAATCCTATTTGCGTCGGTTAGAAGGCGTGACGAGCAACATGGGCCTGCCGGGCCTCCATGTCATGGGATCTTCAGGTGGCGTGTTCGACGTGACTGAAGGTCTAAAAATGCCAGCCATGGCCATTGAATCCGGCCCGGCCGCGGGCGTCATTGCCACCGCTATGATCGGGCAACATTTGGACAAACCGAACCTTTTGTCATTTGACATGGGCGGCACCACCGCCAAGGCCAGTCTGATCAAGGATGGTGTTGTGGAAACCACCTCCGAATACGAGGTGGGCGGTGATGGCAATGTGAACCGGTGGATGAATGGAACTGGCCATCCGATCCGAGTGCCAGTCATTGATCTGGCTGAGGTAAGCGCGGGGGGTGGCTCCATTGCCTGGATCGATCCAGGAGGGTCCCTGAAGGTGGGACCGCAAAGCGCAGGAGCCGAGCCGGGACCAGTTTGCTATGACGCAGGCGGGACAAAACCAACGGTAACGGACTGCGATTTGGCTCTAGGTTATTTAAACCCAAACGCCCTATTGGCTGGGCGTTTGGCAATTCGCGCCGACAAGGCCGCTGCCTCCATAGAGACACATCTGGCCAAACCCCTTGGCATAAGCGTGGATGAGGCTGCTAGTGGTGTTTTGAACGTGGTCAATGCCTCCATGGCCGAAGCGCTTCGCATAGTTTCCGTGGAACGGGGACATGACGCCCGGGAATTTAGCCTAGTAGCGTTTGGCGGCGCCGGGCCAATGCATGCGGCCGAATTGGCCAACGAATTGGGAATTACCCAGGTGATCATTCCGCCCATCGCCGGCGGATTTTCCGCATTGGGGTTGGTGGCCTCCGATTTAAAACGGGACTATGTGAAGACCCATTTCACCGCACTGAATGAAGCAAGTACCAATGACATCGCCTCCGCCTTCACCGAAATGGAAAGCGCTGCCCATCTAATGCTGGAGGAAGCAAAAATCCCAAAATCTGATTGGCGCATGGAACGTGCTGCCGATTTGCGTTACGGACGGCAAGCCTACGAATTGACTGTGCCAGTTCCCGATGGGTCGGTAAGCCAAGACACCTTAGACAAACTGGCCCAATTATTTCACGATAAACATCGCCAGACTTATGGTCATGACAACCCGGAAGAAGCAGTCCAACTGGTCAATTTGCGCCTAACGGCGATCGGCCGATTCAAAAATCTTGAGTTGGCTCATGTGCCCGATCAAGACGGTAATTCTCTGAAGGATCGGCGCGATGTTTGGTTCCCCCACGGTGGGCGACAGCCTTGCGAAATCTACGATTATGGCAAACTGGCTTTAGGAGCCGAACTATCGGGGCCAGCCATCTTGGAAGCAATCGATACCACAATCGTCATCCCCCCTAACTGGTTTGCAAAAATGAACCACAGCGGGCACATCCTGATGGAGGCGAGTCATGACAGCTAGCAACCCAATCCGGACCGACGCTGCCACTTTCGAAGTGGTAAAAAACGCTCTTTACGCGGCGGCTGAGGAAATGAAGATTGTGCTTGCCAAAACCGCCTACTCACCGTTGCTGAAGGTCGCTGGTGACTATTCCTGCGGACTATTCGACTCGGACGGTGAAATGGTGGCACAAGGCCCCGATTTGCCCATCCATTTAGGCTCTATGCCGGACGCGGTCAAAGCAGTAATCCAGGCCTTTGGTGCCTTTCAGGAAGGTGATGTCTTCATCCACAACGATCCTTATTTCGGCGGATCGCACCTTCCCGACGTCAATGTCGTTTCGCCTTCATTCCATAAAGGGGACTTATTGGGCTTTGCCTGCGTCCGGGCCCATTGGCCCGATGTGGGCAGCGCCACACCCGGCAGCTATGGTGCGGTCACAGAGGTGTTTGGTGAAGGTCTGCGCCTCCCTCCTATCCGTCTATACGACGCTGGCACGCTGAACGAGGGCGTGGATGCCATAATTTTTACCAATGTACGGACCCCAGACGAACGGCGCGGTGACATGAACGCCCAAATCGCTGCCAACCGCCGTGGCAGTGCGCGATTGTCTGAGTTAGCGGAAAAATACGGTGTAGAAACTCTGCGCCGCATCATGTACGAGGTGATGGACTACTCAGAGACCATGATGCGCAAGTTCCTTAGCGAACTGCCTGATGGAGAAGGCCGGTTTGAGGATTTCTGCGATGGCGACGGTGTCCTGGAGCCGGGTGCAAACGAGGACGAAACCTTCTACATTCGCATGCACGCCGTAAAATTAGGCGACCGCTTGTCTGTGGATTTCGACGGCTCCGACAAACAAGTAGCAGGCCCCATGAATGCCCCTCTTTCCGTCACAGCGTCGGGCATATACACAGCGGTCAAAATGGTGGTTGATCCCAATGGCATGATACCGCCAAACTCCGGCTGCTGGCGGGCTATCAAGGTCACTGCGCCGGAGGCAACTGTAGTGAACGCCAAGTTCCCCGCACCCGTGGTCTATGCAAATCACGAAATGTCCCATCGGGTAGCGGACATGCTGTTCGGTGCTCTTTACACCTTTCTGCCTGACCGGGTCATGGCCTGCTCCCAAGGAACTTCATCTGTTCTGACCCTGGGTGGTATCGACTACCGCACCGGTGAACCCTATGTCAGTTACGAATCCATCAAAGGTGGCTTTGGGGCCCGTCCCAACAAAGATGGCATAAATTGCATCGCTTCTGGCATCTCGAACATGATGAACACACCGATCGAGATATTGGAAATGAGTTTTCCGGTTCGTGTCGAGGAATACTCCGTTTTGACTGACAGCGGCGGCGCCGGCAAATTTCGGGGCGGTTGTGGTGCGCGTCGTATCTGGCGGGTCCTTGGAAACACGGCAAGAGGTGCTGTATGCTGCGAACGCAGCAAATCTGCACCATTCGGCCTTGCCGGTGGCCAGTCCGGCTCTCCTGCTCGTATCCGCCTTGAGGACCCTGACGGTGGTATCCGCTACCCATTGTCTAAGGGGGCCTTTACGGTTCCAGCGGACGGCCGGATCATATTCGAAGTACCAGGATCGGGAGGTTTTGGCTCGCCAACGGAACGAGATCCAGTAGCCTTGGCGGACGACTTGAAGAATGGATACGTCACTGAAGACGCAGCAAATAATAAATACACACGCCCTACTCGGACCGACAACAACTGAATTATAGCATTTTCAGTTCGTCGCAGGTTTGGTCTGTTTAAAATCGGTGATGGCGGAACGGGTACATTCGTGTGCGATGCCATATCGAAATCGCTCTTTGGCGGCCGGACGGCATATTTAAGACTGATTTTGAAAGTAAAAGCCGATATGGCATACAAATGTTTACCAGGACCTTAGTGAACCTGTGCAAAACCAGCCAAGACCATCAATATTGGAGGATGACGTCATCATTGACTAATTCGCGATCATCATGAAGGAATTTTTGGGAAAATGATTGGCGATTTTTCCAAGACAAATCTTAATCAGAAAACTATAGCTATAGATTCCACGGAAACAAATGGGGAGGTTTCTAAAGGATGAATAAGACACCGCCGGTAAACGATTGGAAAACAGACTACGATATTTTTGATCACTCCTATGTGAAGGATCCTGTTCCCGTTTGGAACAAACTACGTCAGGAATGCCCCATTGCTCATTCCGACCGCTGGGGTGGTTCCTGGATGCCCACCAAATACGAGGATATGCAGGCTCTCGTGCGCATGGTGCCCGACCTGTCCTCGAAGGAACCCCTTGTGGTGCCGCCACAAGAATTGGACCCCGAATCGGAATACGCCGAAGTCGCAGCACCCCCCATTACATCGGACCCGCCCACGCAAATTCCCATTCGCAGGATGATTTTACCTTTTTTTACACCAAAAGCCGTGGCTAAACACAGGGCAGACACCGTAGCTTTATGCAACAGTTTGATCGATAACTTCATTGAAAAGGGCACTTGTGATGGCGCGGTGCAATACGCTCAACAAATTCCGCCACGGGTCATCGCCAATATGATGGGCATCGATGCGGGTCGGGCAGGCGAATTTGTAGAATGGGTTCGGGGCATCCTTGAAATTGGTTTAACCGACCCAGTTACTCGACTGAAATACCGTGGCATAATCTTGGGATTCTTCGGCGAATTAGTTAAGGAACGGCGCGCCAATCCTGGTAACGATTTGATCTCCCAACTAATCGCTTGTGAATTGGAAGGTGAGCAGGTTAGCGACCAAACCGTGATCGGTATGTGCAATTTGTTGTTGATCGCGGGTATTGACACTACCTGGAGTTCTATTGGCTCGTCCCTGTTGCACCTAGCCACCAACCGCGGTGACCGCCACCGCCTAGCCAAGGAACCACAGCTTTTCCCATCCGCCATCGAGGAGTTGTTGCGGTACTATTCGCCGGTCACCATGGCGCGTGTTTGCCAAAAGGATGTTGAAATCAGTGGCGTCACCTTTAAGGAGGGAGACCGGGTTTTGATGAATTTTCCGGCCGCCAACCATGACCCCGAAGCATTTGAGAAGGCCGACGAAGTTGTCCTCGATCGCGAGCGAAACAGGCACATCGCCTTTGGAGTGGGCATTCACCGTTGCGCCGGGTCCAACCTGGCACGCATGGAAATGGACGTGGCTTTGCGAACATGGTTCGAGCGCATTCCGGAGTTCAGATTAGCTGATCCTGACGCCGTCACCTGGGCCGGCGGTCAGGTTCGCGGTCCGAGGAACATACCCATCCAGTTCTGATATATTAGGTGCCGTAATTGGAGCGTTTCATCACACCACATTTGCCAACTCAAATCGTGACAATCGATGGGGATTTGTATTGACCCACCAACACATCGACTACAGTCGATTCAGAATTTCCTATGACATCTTCGGACTAAAGCGGGCAGACCAAGAGAATGTCAACGCGGCGGGATTCTAGGACGACCTTGCGCTCTGCGATCAACGTCTTTCCGCCAGTCTTAGTGAATTGATCCAGGTATTTGCCGACCGCAAAGGTTTCAGTTCGTCCATCCTGCATAGTGCGTAATACTGTGAAGTTCGTGCGCCCCTCAAAGCCGCGGCCATGTTTCTTGATTTGGGTCCGGCCAAGAATGTGACAATAGGTATGCTCCTCAAAGATATTAGCAGTCTGCATGGCCTTAATGCGGTCCGCCATCATGCCCCGTCCCTGGCAGTGCATGATACCCATGGGCAGCCCCGCCGCCTGGTTTTCTCGGGTTAAAATAGTGTAGATGCCGTCCTCAGAAAAATATGTGGGCCAACGATCCAATTCACCGTCATCGATATCATGAGCGTACGCAGTAATAAGATCCTCGACGTCCTGCATCAATCAAACCCCATGATGCCGCGATATCCGGTCCAGAAGCCCCGTATGGCCGTCTCAGTGGCACGGCTAGCATCGGAAGATTCTACATCGCGGCCGCCCATTTCAGCAAGACCCGCCGCTCCCTCGCTACCCCGGGTACCACGTTGGACAAACTCATTAATGCAGCCATCTTCAAGGGACACCAGACCGGCCGCACCGGTTAAATTACCCTGCATCACCCGCATAGCCGTTTGTTCCTCCGTGTCGTCCTTGTAGCCTAGATAGAACCAGAACAGCTCTGTCTTATCGATGCCGCGGGGTACAAAAAAGCGTACCGCGAGTGAGTTCAAAGTTAATTGGATTGCCAAATTGGGGAAAATAGCCTGGATGGAATGGGTGATGCCGTCATCGAATTCAGCCCAAGAATCCAGCAAATGAGGTCCCGCTAGATTAGAGTCATAACGCGCCGCATGAATGTTCTCCCGCGCGTACTCCTCCGCCTCCTTCCAGGTGGCACGTTTGGCATAGCTAATGTGGTGCCACTTGTCTTCGGCTAACACGATTCCGCCGTCCATATCCAACCTGTTGATCTTGAAGGTCGTGTAAAAGGTATGCAACAAGGTGGCGTGATAGGAATCACGAACATTCTCGGCGTAGAGCTTCCAGTTATTGTGAAGAATCTGACTGTGCATCCCCAGAGGCTGCAGAGGCTTTCCCAGGGTCCGCTGGATGAACCTAGCCATGACTGGACCCAGATAGCTTTCGACGGTGGGCGTTTGGTCTGAAAATGTTCCAAACACAAGACCGCAGAAAGTCTCCACTCGCAACATCTCCAAACCATGCTTATCCGGATCGAAATCCTCTGGCATACCCCCCTTTCCTTGCAAGCCGTTGCGGAAGGAGATCCCCTTCAGACGGCCCTGCAGATCGAAGGACCAGGAATGGTAAATGCAGGTAAGCATCCTAGCATTCCCTCGTTCCTTCAAACAGACCAGGGCACCTTTATGGGAACAGCGGTTGACCATGGCATGGACGCCTCCATTCCCATCCCGAGTGATGATAACGGGAATTTCGCCCACTGCCGAAGTCTTGTAGTCACCTTCATTTGGAATATCTATTTCCAAGCACAGAAAGTTCCACACCGGCCCTCGGAAAATCCGTTGCTGCTCGCGCGCATAAATTTCTTGGTCGGCATACAACCGGTAAGGAATGCGGGTTACACCGCCTTCTGGCCAGTGTAGCGGCTCCCGTAACTCTTCGATGTGAGGCATAGACAACGTCTTTCCGCGGCAATTCAAGATTTTTTCGTTTTAAAGTAAGTGGCCTCGCTGGCGCTATGAACGGTTTCATCTACAACGGCGGAAACCTCTTCGATATTTTGCATCACCAGCGGTTCTATACCCTGACGTAGGGTCATTTCGGCCATAGCGCACCCTTGGCAACCACCTTCCATGGTCAGAAATAGTGTGCCATCCGTAATGCGATTCAAAACCACATTGCCACCATGATCAGCGATGGCCGGATTAATCAGATCGTCGAAAAGCGCCTGAACTTTTTCCGCAACAGTACCTTGGGTCAGTTTCCGATCAGACACGAGGATAACTTCATGAACTTCGGGCAAGTAGTGGCGGATAGTATCGGTAATGATGTCCCGCAAGGGAAATACCGCTCCGGGAGAGCCGGTCATACCTAGTACCAATACTTGGTCTTCGAACGACTGGATAATCAGATCACCGCCCCGCTCCCACACTACTGCGCGTATATGATCATCCAATACTTGCTCGATCATGGATGCGACGTGCACCTCCTCCGGCGGTTCGTGGGTTGCTATATTGCCTGGAAGACGGTCTAAGGCCTGTTCGAGATCGGCGATCAAATCGTCCACTGCCTCCAAACCAATAGACAGCCGCAACAGATCGTCTGGTACCGGCGTCGCCGGCCCTTCGATACTAGCCCGATGTTCAATGAGACTTTCAACACCACCCAATGAGGTCGCGCGTTTGAAAACTTTTACTTCGGCAGCAACGGCACGTGCGGCCGGCTCCCCTCCCTGAATACGCAAAGACAACATTCCGCCAAATGCACCTTGCATTTGCTGTGCTGCAACCTCGTGACCCGGATGTTCCACTAGGCCAGGGTATAGAACATGCAGGATGCGAGAATGATCCTGAAAATGCCGTGCCAATGCCATCGCGCTCTCAGAGCAACGAGCAACCCGGATAAACAACGTGCGCATGCCCCGTTGCAGCAGCCAAGCCTCCAATGTCCCGAGCATGGCACCGCCGTCTCGCCGCCAAGCCCGGATCCGCTGCCAAAACCCGTCATTGCGAGCACCGACGATGGCACCTGCCAAGACATCGCCATGCCCATTAAGATATTTCGACGCGGAGTGCACGACCAGATCAGCGCCCAGCGTAATAGGCTGGGTCAACACGGGCGTCGCGATGGTGCTGTCAACAACCAAGCGCGCACCAATACCATGTGCGACGTCCGCCGCTGCCCGAATATCGGTGATCGTCCACATGGGATTGGCGGGCGTTTCCAACCAAACCAACTTGGTTCTGCCCGGCCGCATAGCGGCCGCCAATGTTCCTAGGTCATGGATATCGGCGAAATCAACCCGCAATCCCCAGGGAATGGCAAAATCCACCAACCATTTGCGCAAAGCCCAATACATCATCTTGGGGGCCACTACATGATCGCCAGGCAACAAAGCCTGGAAAACGGCATTGGCTGCTGCCATGCCGGAAGAAAACAATAAACAATCGTGGCCGCCTTCCAGTGCCGCTAGTAAATCCTCGGCCTCGTCATAGGTGGGATTATGAGGCCGGCTATAAGCGCGGCCGGAGCTATAACCGCCGTCTGCGTCCCGTTGGAACGTAGTCGACGGATGCAGGGCAGGAATAAGCGCTTGGGTCACAGGATCAACTCGGCCGAGTGCCTGGGCACTCAAGGTTTCAGGCGACAAGCCTCCTAACTTCAGGTTCGACTCTTTGTTGCTCATACATCCGGCCCGCCTAGCTAAAAACTAAACTTAATTCTACCTTGCCTGCCGCACACTTTCCATATATGTCGCCTGCTAGATCGCGATTGAGATGTTCCGGAATTCGATGGATATTTACGCCATCACCGCCATACTTCGACTGGTTGAAAGGTTAGGTTTTTCGATGTCTGAAAGGATCGAACAAGTAACGGCGCCGCCCTTGTCGCAATTGATTTTTGGTGACAACGTGCCCAAGAAAGCGTTTTTCACGGCACTTGTGGTCGGAACAATTCTAACCACCATAAATCATGGCGACGTCATTCTTGCTGGCGATCCACCGTCGATGGTGAAAGTAGCCTTGACCTATTGCGTACCCTACTGTGTAACAACCTGGGGCGCGATTGTAGGGAAACGGGCGCAATGGCACAGAGACCAAGGCCATTGAATCATGTCATTTGGGTAGGATGTCATGAAGATTGAAGAATTTTTCAACCAACACAATATAATCGATCTTAGCTTCTTCAATTTTCGAAACGCCATCACGGCCGCATATTTCGCGAATGATGCCTTGGAAGTGCAAAAGGTCAACGGCAATTTTGAGAGCTTCTTCCCTGTTCTGGGCAATGTGACCAATGTTTATTTCCCCAACGTATTAGAGCAGCTAGGTGTGCCTGGCGGACAGATTGAAGAATTCATAAACGATATTTCCGAGAAGGGATCAGTTCTGATCCCGGAAGTCCACATCACCGTCAATGGTGACGAACACGTTTACTCCTTGCTGTCCACACGCACCAAGGACGGGGCCTTTTCCTATCTCAACGGGATCCAGGGTCAATTCGTCGATCGAACTGCGGAATGGAAGTTGAAGAAAGAGCGAGAGGCGTTGCTTGAGGAAAAATTGCGAGATCGGGAGATTATCGAAGAGAAGAGTCGGCAGCTTGAGGACCTGGCAACGAAGTTAGCGAAGTATCTTTCTCCACAAATTTATCAAAGCATATTTTCTGAGGCGCCAGGACAGAGCAAGTCCCATGCCCGGAAAAACTTGACTGTATTTTTCTCCGATATCGTGCAGTTCACCGATTTGAGCGATACCCTGGAGCCGGAACGCCTTGCCGTGGTGATCAACTCTTACCTCTCAGAAATGGCTTCCATCGCGTTAGAGTGCGGCGGCACCATCGATAAATTTATTGGCGATGCTGTTCTAATCTTTTTTGGCGATCCTGATAGCGATGGTGAAATTGAGGACGCCCTGAAGTGTCTCGAAATGGCCATCCGTATGCAGTTGAGGGTTAGTGAACTGCAAAAATACTGGCAAAAACAAGGTGTATCCCGGGGACTGCATGTACGCATGGGCATAACCACCGGTTATTGTACTGTTGGTAATTTCGGATCGGAGCAGCGGCTAGATTATACTGTCCTGGGCAGCCCCGTTAATCTGGCGGCCCGCTTACAGACCATGGCTGAACCGGACACCATTTTGATTGATGAGGCAACACATAGCCTGGTGGGCGAGCAGGTGAATTGCCATGAAGCCGATCAAATTTTGCCCAAGGGATTTGTCCGACCCGTGCAAGTTTACCGAGTCGAGGATTTTAATTCCCGAGACCACATCGAACAACGGCATCGGCTTTACCAAGCCGGCAAACGGGTGGAGGTCAACATCATTGATAGCTCGGACATCCGCGCGGCGATTGAGGAGCTACGTGCCATTCAGTTAGATTTTGAAGAACGTCTCGGTCGCGATTAGTCTCCCGACGTGACTGCAACTTGATGCAAATGGACATCTTGTTGTGGGTAGGGAATAGAAAATCCAGCCTTATCCAGGGTTTCCTTGGTGGCCTTGTTCAAATGAAATAGAAGATCGGAATAGTCGCCCGAATTGCACCAACAACGCATGTTGATATCGATGGAAGATGCGCCCAGGGACATGATCATTGTTTGGGGTGCGGGATCCTTTAACGAGCGGTCATCATTCTCCATCAATTCCCGCAACAGGGTCAGTCCCTGGTCCATGTCGTCGTCGTAGCCAATGCCGACAAGTATGTCGATGCGCCGTGTTGGAGATTCTGAATAGTTCGTAATCGCCGTGTTCCAGAGTTGGCTGTTAGGAACCGTAATATAAAGGCCCGCACCCGTCCTCATGGTACAAACGAACAGGCCTACGTCTTGCACCGTCGCAGCCACGGCACCGCCCTCAATGAAATCACCAACCTTGAAGGGACGCAGCAGCAATAGCATCACGCCAGCAGCAATATTTTGCAAGGTACCCTGCAGGGCTAGTCCAATCGCCAAGCCAGCTGCGCCCAAAACCGCGATGATCGATGTGGTCTCCACCCCAAATTGAGACAATACCGCCACAATTGTGATTGCAATGACCGCATACCGGACTAGGGAGGCGAGGAACGGCCGTAGGGTGTCGTCCTTATTGGGTACGCGGCCTAAGGCGGTGGCAGTCGCCCGCTGCATCTTGCCTGCAATCCACCAACCCAAAATAAGAATGATGATGGCGCCCACGATATCCAACCCGTAGGCTAGGATCAGGCCATAAATTTCCTCGGACAGGGCCG
>CAZDQC010000105.1:0-12553 GCA_964507245.1 uncultured Rhodospirillaceae bacterium | reverse complement strand
TTTACTAGACCGGGCGATCCTGGATCTACCCCCTACTGACCCTAGCCCGTGAATAGTTCCACAGCCTATATCTTCGGCCTGGTCTTCCTCTACCGGCATCTAGTGACCAAGGAACCTCCAAACTTAGGGTTTGCCAAAAGTGGCAATTTTGTCAACGCGGCATTCGAATAGAACGCGACGTTCATCGATAGATGGATCGCGTAGTGCATATTCGTCGCCCTCACCCACATATTTTTTCCAAATCCGGTTTAGCTGGTCGGTAACCCATTGGCCTTCTTGCGGATCATCTTCACTTATTTCTCGTTCAACTGTCACTTTTATGCTCATCCAATGATACATATTCGCTGGATTGAGCAGCAGCAAGGTGATCTGCGGACTGGTACGAATCCAGTCGGTCTTTTTCCGTTGTACAGCGCAATTGACCAGTACCTTATCCCCTTCATAGTCAAACCACATGGGTGTCAGATTAGGGCGGCCGTCGCCGCCAATCACGGCCATGACGACCGGGATAGGTTTATCCATTAATTGCTTGTAGGTCTCGTCCAGGTCACTGATGCTATCGATAGTATAGCGATCACCTATACTAAACTGGTTGGCCTGAAGACCACCTGCAACATCAAGAAATTTTGATACCGTTAGTGACATGAAGCCTGCTCCTATAGTTATTTAGTATATTAGCTAACAAAATTTATGGAGGATTCTCAGTTGAGATTCCTTCTGTTGTCAAGGCACCAATGCAGTGAAAAGGCCCACAAAAATCAGCCACGAGCAATTGTAGACATTCAAGATTTAACATCTTGGCGATCAGGCGTTCGAGGCATGTTAATTTTGCATTACTGCAATGCAAAATTAACATGCATAAATTCACCACAACTAATTGAATTTAAAAAATATTTCTTTATATGCATCGCACCACTGAGCCTCTGCTATGGATGCTCAGAAAACCCCCAAATAAAGGTAAGGACAAGTTATGAGTTATTTGCGTTTCCGCCAACAAGTTGAACACCAGTTGACCAGAAATTTTTCCCCTGAAGAGGAAACCATTCTGATGGATTATAACGACGCCATTTTTTATGGTAGACGCCTTCAGGCATTAGAAATGGGACGCCTAATCGGTCTCGCCTGGCGTGGCTTAGTAAATCGACTGGAAGCCCTAAAGCGCATATATCAAAATCAGCGATCAATAAACATGCTCTACCAAATGGATGATCACCTATTAAAGGATATAGGCATTAATAGGTGCGAAATCATGGCTGTGGCAAAGGCAGGATATTTGCCGCACCGGCGACGTCCACCAATATTCGCTACCAAACCTTCCAAAAATGAAATAAATGAAGAACAGCGGATAGCCGCATAAACCGTGCCCAATTGACCATAGAACTCTCCTTATAAGGAAGTCGCTAGACAGCAATCAGGTGAATTGCAATGTAATAACTGCGTCACTAAAAATTTCGGCAACAGCTTTGGCGATACTGCCGACGTCTAACGTTCTGCCTCCCCAAAGCATCGTCAACGGCGGGCGTCAGACATCGTCGAAGATAACATTAACTACAATTCTCACTAGTTGACCCACCTATCGGCTTTGCCAGTACAGGCCTCCGGCTGCAATGCCAGATGGCATTCCTAGCCTGTGGTCGAGACTTAGCCGGTAGGTGGTTTGTACGCGCCCGCAGTGGCCTTAGCCAAGCTCATTGCTTCCATAGCCTCGGCAGTAGTCAACAGTTGGGTCGTATGGACCTTGGAAAAGGCACCTGTTGCCGAGGCGACAAAGGAACCGGCAGCCATGGTCTTATCGTCAGAAACTTCCATAATTGCAACGATGTCACTCTCACCGAAGGCAAAGAAAACCTGATGTAACGTGCCACCAAGAGCCTCAGTGATAGCGCGAACATCTGCCTCGCGGTCCTGCGGACTGGCGACAAGTGCCTTAATGGCATCGGCTGTATAACTGGCTTGTAATAGATAGAACGCCTTAGAATATTCTCCATAATTTGTTGAGGCTGCTTTAAACAAAAGTATATCAAGTAGCTATACCCTACGAACAATCGGTGTAGTCAGGGTGGGATGGTTCAATTGTAAGCGAGTTCGACGACTAGCTTGGGACCATCATGGAAACATTTTACAAATTTTTGTCCAGCTACTTTTCCACCGCTCGTTTGATGACCAAATTGCAGTTATGCCGGCTCCTATTATCACTACTGTGGAAAATGAAACGTCGACACCAAAAACTGTAAACCAAATCTGACCTGGAGCAGGTACATCAAAAAGTAATGCCAAAATAAGATAAGGAAGGCCGCCAATAAGGAACGTAATTATTCCCCCAACAACCGCGCCGGTAGCGAGCCAAAACGCCTGGTAGCCAGCCATAAAAAGAATTCGGGTAACTATAGACATATTGCATAGACCTCGACCTGACAGCTTTCATCGATATTACTACGGTATCATTGGCTCTGAAACTGACCGTGAACTAATACGACCGGTTATCAACAGTGGCCGTTTTGCTCCCAAACCTTGTAATGCACCCGGGAGTTCATTAAGGGCGCCGATACCGCTTATTACACGGTCAGGACCGATGCTCGTGAAAGCGTATATCATTTGAAGACTCCAGGCTGATTAAATGGTGTCAGGCCGGTTCAATCAGTAAATGAGGGTTTAAATGCCTTTTAACAATAGTACCAGAAAACTAGTGTTGGATAGAGGCAGATACCGCACCGATAGGTAACCCAATTAAGCGAGCCCCGGCAATTTATGCTGAACGAGAAATACAAGCGATCAAAGTTCGATCAATCTTCGCCAATATTCTGACACGACAAGAAGAGATACTCTACGTACACTTAATTTAGGCTGCGATTAAGTTGCTCTTTCAGGCTCAAGATACTGGAAGCATTCGAAAAATCAGTATTACGCTGAATAAATCTTTCAAGGCGTTCCAACGCTGTTTTAATACGGCCGCCGGATGCCTCCAACATTACCAATTCGGCCAGGAACTCGACACTAGTCGGTGTAATCAGGACAATCGATTGCAATATCTTAATTGCGCGTTCCTTATCATCTTCCCGGAGCGCCCTGATCTTTATGTTATTTTGCAGCCGAACCAGAATATCACGATCGGATACCGACTGAACAAAATCAGATTGCTCCGGCATATTTTGATTATGGATGCGCAAGAATATTTTCTGGAGGTCTTCGTTGACAACAAGACGTGCCTCGTTGAACGGATCAATCAAGACATCCTCACCTAATTTACTTAACCGCAAAAGAAAATGGCCGGGGAAATTCAAACCTGCGATTTCCCATCCTTGGGTTCGGCATGCATGGATAGCTAATATCCCAAGTGCGACAGGCAGCCCCTTACGACGATCAATGACGCGCATTAGATTGGCATTTTGTGGGTCATCGTAGGTTTCCACATCGCCCTGAAAACGATGTTGTTTATATAGGGTTTCGGACAGAACAGTTATCCGGTCAGACAAAGTTTCTGCTTCGCGCGATGCCGCGCTCAAATCAGAAGTGATGAGATTAAGTTCATCTTGATACTGCTCGAAGCTGTTTTTTGGTAAATCTAGATTGGCCAACAGCAAAGCTGCTTCACCAATGTTGAGTACATTTTGACCCTGCGTCCCGATGACTGCTAATCGCTCCGATATATCTGATTTTGTAAGGCGCATAACCTAGAATAGCACGATCATTAATTATGGCGACTAAGTGATTAATTTTATGAGAGGCTCACCAACCGACATCGGCCACCGCACCGACCAGATTGAGATTGCGTATAATAAATTTGGTCACATTCGTTACTGTCCTAAAGCAGAATTATTTGCTGGGCACGACAGCGAATATGCATTTCCGGACGCCGAGTAAGAGGTATGTCGCGCATATTTTCAATGGAACAAGTTTCTGCTTTAATCTAGTTGGAATGAAATCAAAATTAGGCATTCAACTCGAAACCACTAAGCGTCATTCGCTTATTGGGACCGAAGTACGTGGGGTCGACCTTAGCCGTCATATCGATGATGCTACATATCAAGCGTTGCACGATCTCTGGATGGAGCATCTACTTTTGATCTTCCCTGATCAGCCGATTTCGGACGATGCGCTTGTAGAATTCGGGCAGCGGTTCGGTCCACTGGAAATCCACCCCTCTCTGGAACACCGGTCATCCCGCAACAAGGAGATTTACCGGGTCGCCAACACGGACGAGCAGGGCAACATCATCCCGCCGAAGGATACGTTTTGGCAATACCTCAAAAACTCCTGGCGCTGGCACTCCGACAGTTCGTTCCGAGAAATCCCGAGCAAGGGCTCAATCTTGCATGGCATCGAAATCACCAATGCTGGCGGCAATACCCTTTTTGCCAATATGTACGCTGCTTATGACGCTCTCGACGACGCGATGAAGGAACGAATTGAGGATTTATGGGTGGTTCACGACCACGATTACATCATGAGGCTCTCGCCTGAACTCAACAAAAATCAGAATAAAGAAAACTACGAGAAACTCCTGCCAGTACGTCACCCATTAATTCAGGTCCATCCGATCACGAAACGGCGTTGCCTATTTCTCTCGCCGCACACGATGGTCAATATCGATGGTATCGACCCAAATAAGGGGCGAGCACTTCTTGATCAACTCGTCGTGCATGCGACGCAGGATCAATTCATTTATCGTCATATCTGGGCCAAAGACGATATCATCATGTGGGACAACCGCTGCACAATGCACAGCGTTGAGCCGTTTGATAACACCAGAATTCGGCGAATTATGCATCGTGTGACGCTGACCGGAGAAAACAAACCAATTCCGGCTACTGCAAACTAGCCCCTGAAATTATTTCTTTCCCTCTGTTCAAGCCAATGTTCCTCTGCTCGAACATTGTTATCCCAAGGCCTCATCAGCACGCCAACTTGGCACTTTGGCAATAAAGGTTACCTAGTGCTCTCCAATTAATAATATTTGGAATTGAGCTCACCATCTAGGCACCTTCTCCTGTATGGAAACATGCGCCGCAACAACCCTCCAGCCCAAGTCAGTAAATTTCACCCAGGTCTGCGATTGTCGTCCCACCTCGTCACGATCACGAACTTTGAATTCCAAGTTTACGGTTGCCAGGGTTTCCCCCAGGGTTAGAATTTCCAGTCGTCGTCGGAACTCTTTTATGCCTGGACCTGGCACTCTATCGACCCGCTGGCGGTGTATATCATCAAAGCCATAACCATTTTCGTGCATGGCATAGCGGATGGTGTGCGGACTATTCCAAAACGTATTGTCCAGGATATCTATGTCCTTGTCGATCAATGCCTGTTCATAGGCTTCGAACAGAGCTGTTATTTCCGTAACCACTTCCGGGTTGTTGATAGCTAAATTGCTCATAGGCTTCCTTCCATTGCTTTTGCCAGTGCAATCAATTGCGTATCCGCGCCCCAATGCCCGACAATTGATAGACCGATGGGCAGGCCGTTCAATGTTGCGCCCGGAACCGAAACCTGAGGCACACCGGTCAAGCCACCATGGCTGCAAAGGCAGGCAATCTGCAGGCGCAACGGATCCGTTTTCGTGATGGGCAAATTCTTTGGTGGGGCTGGAAATGGAGTAGTCGGCAGACAAAGAACAGTGTTGGGAGTAAGCAAATATTCCATCCGAGCACGAGCCTCCTGGCGCATCACCTGAGCCCAATCCCGTTCTGCTTGGGGTATAGCGGCAGCCGCTGCAAGTCCTCGGGCAACACTAAAGGACATGGCGGGATTGGCTTCATCCAGCCAGTCCCTGAAGGTCAGCCAACCTTCATAGGGTTGCAAGGTGCGTTGCGCCTTGGCCCAAGCATTTAGACCAGGTGGTGCCATGACTTCTTCGTCAACCGTACCAATCATTTCTCCCAGACGTTCGATCATCGGCCGAAGGGCGCAGCTGATTTTGGGTCCAGCAAATCCGAAGGCGTCCACCGCTACTATCACACGCTCGGGCAGCTTTTCAGGAATTGCCTCTTCAAGCATGACAGTAGAGGCCTTCGCAAAGGTCGCTCCCGTGCGCGCAAACCACCCGGTAGTGTCAGAACTAGGGGCCTGG
Source organism: uncultured Rhodospirillaceae bacterium (assembly GCA_964507245.1). Lineage (GTDB taxonomy): Bacteria > Pseudomonadota > Alphaproteobacteria. Next base: position 6,489 of record CAZDQC010000105.1, on the reverse strand, counting down.
GCCATCATACCACGCAAATCCAAGCGGCCATGGGTGGGGCGTATCCCGTACAGGCCACAGAAACTGGCAGGCACCCGCACGGAGCCGCCAGTGTCTGTACCCAAAGCAATATCGCACATGCCCGATGCTACGGCGGCAGCTGAACCGGCGGAAGAACCTCCCGGCACTCGACCAGGAGCAGCGCTGTTCACAGGCGTGCCGTGAAAGGTGGTTTCGCCAAGAATTCCCAGAGAAATTTCATCAGTAACAGTCTTCCCCACTAGACTTGCGCCACCATCCAGCAACGCCTGCACCGCCCAGGCATGGCGTTCTGCGGGCTGCCTATTACCCGTCCAATCAGGATTGCCACCGCCCGTGGGATAGCCGGCAACGTCAAACAAATCCTTGGCCATGAAAGTCAAACCGGACAAAAGGCTACCCGCCGCCCCATCAATGTGCACAGAGCTTCCGGGCACCAAAGCACCTACGGTATCCTGCGTCATAGTATTCTGGGATTATTTATCTGGTTGCTTGAGGAGTTAGCACCTTTTCGAACAGGGAAGACACACCTCGCCAAAGCCCACCCGATAGCCTTTGTGCTTTGGTATTTTCGGATACCTTGCTCTTCTTGCATTTTTTCAGCCTTTCTTTGCACCATCGAACTATTCACCAAATCCCCTGCCACCAAAGGTGTCGCTGCGCACAGCGTAAGGGCGGTCAGGAGGCGCATTAGGAATATAACCAAAGTGGATGGCTGTTACCCATTGGACTCTATCTTATACGCCCTTTTTGGGCACCATCGGCTCATGACAAATCTACAAACCTAAAACTCAGAAGCTAACGACACCTACCCCCGTCCTACGACACCAAGGCTATGTATTCGCAATGTTTAGCAGAAGCTCTTAAGCTGGCTATAGTCGACAAACCAAATACAAAAATTCATAAAGGAGAAAATGGAATGCCAATAATTCAATGCGATATCCGAGAAGGACGTTCGCCGGAGCAAAAGGCAGCTTTAGCAAGTGAAATTACGCGGGTTGTCAATGAGACGATCGATGCACCGATCGAATATATTTACGTTTTGATTCGGGAAACACCCGGAGCACATCACATAAAAGCAGGCAATGCCCTGCCGGATTGGGTGCCGCCAGACGGCACTAATTGAACTTCCAATAATTGATCTACGAAAATTACTATCTTTGAGAAACTAGCGTCATCCCGCGTTCGTTGCGTTACTGAAGTTTGTTCAGAATAGCTTGCTCGATACAGCCCACGTGATCAGTTCAGCGTCTTCGTAGCACCGGAAGCATTTCCACTACTTCGAGGTCGGGTGCAGAACGTATAGCATCCCCACCTGGTTACCGCTGCACCCGCACCGCTGGTGGGTTTCATCATAGTATACCGGCGCGGTCAATCTATCCGTAGGTACTTCTGGCAACGGCGTATGGACGCAAACATCGATGGACTGTGAGGAGTATTGCAAAGTTATTGTGGTGCAAGACCCTGACAGATTATCATGAATACAACTTCAATTTTCAGGTGACGGATATGTTTCTCAGGAATTATTGGTATGTGGCGGCTTTTGGGCACGAAATCGGCCGAAATTTGTTAGCGCGCACCATACTGGGTGACAAAATCGTGCTTTATAGAACAGAGGACGGATCCCCAATCGCCCTCGCAAACCGGTGCTGTCACCGGCAAGCCCCACTTTCTATGGGCCGTCTTATAGGTGATACAGTTGAGTGCGGCTATCATGGACTAACCTTCAACTCCACTGGAGAATGCGTCAGGGTCCCTGGCCAAAAAAATATTCCGCCAGGTGCAAAGGTCCGCAAATATCCAGTGGCGGAACGCTGGCGATGGATTTGGATCTGGATGGGGGACCCCGACCTCGCAGATGAAGACCTAATTCCGGACCACCTTTATCGATACAACGATGATCCTGAATGGAGCTGTGTAGAAGGCTATCTTCATGTTAAGGCAGACCACATGCTCTTGGTAGACAACCTCATGGATCTTTCTCACGAGACGTTCCTTCATTCAAAAACAATTGGTACCGTTCACGTAGCTGAAACTCCGGCACAGGTTGCGCAGGATGATGAAGGTGTGACCGTTACAAGATGGATGTTGGACCGACCGCCCCCTCCAATTTATGACAAAAGCGGGGGTTTTTCAGAAAGAGGAGAAACTGTCGATCGGTGGCAGATAGTAAGATTTGAGCCGCCATCAAATTGTTGCCTCGACGTCGGTGTAGCTACTGCTGGAACTGGGGCGCCGGAAGGAGACCGAAGCAAGGGTCTTTCGATGCGCTCTTTAAATTTTCTCACACCTGAAACCGTTCGTTCAACTCACTATTTCTGGACTTTCCCACGTGACTACAAACTGGATGACGAAGAAATCTCCAAACTCCACGCTGAGGGCTTTCACAATACCTTCACAGAGGACCTGGTTATGTTGGAAGCGCAACAAGAAATAATGGATGCGCACATAGGTGAGCCTACCGTAAACATTAATGCCGACAAGACTACAATGCCGGTTCGAAGGATGGTGAATAAACTTCTAAATGAACAAGAATTGACGTCTATCTAAACTGCGATATTCGGATTGAAGGGAAGTATACGAAATACCGCCAATGTTTTTGGTATTTCCCGAAGTAACATGTTTCTAGATAACCTCAATTACTCTATTCATTCTGCCGCAGTAACCAGGGTAAAGTTAAATTATTAAATTCCGTAACGACCGTCTGGGAACAGGCGTGACCACCGCGTTCAAGTAAAACCAACTCCGCGTCCGGAATTTTCTTTGCTAGCTCCTGAGAGCAATACATGGGAGTAAGAAAGTCGTCTCGAGCGCAAATTACGAGTGTGGGCACGCGAATACCACTGAGTTCGGTTCGACGGTCAAAATTCAAAACTGCCTCGCAGCGGCTAATAGCTATATCTACGGGCGGAAAATTAGTGACAGTGCTTTTTTCTAGTTCACTTAAAGCGACTTCGTTAGCGTTGATCCACCAATCCGGGTATAAGAATATTGGTGTTGCTCTCGCATAAGCGTGTCCACCACTTTCACGCAATAAGGTTTTTCGAACATCGAAAACATTTTTCATAAACTGATCGGCTTTCACCCAACTTGCGTATAATACGGCGCTCATCAAGCGGTTTGGGTGTTCGATTGAGACTACTTGGCCGATCGCACCACCTGTCGAATGACCTAAGAAGTGAGCCTTTTCAATTTCCAGCGCATCCATGAGGCCGACAAGGTCAGCAGCCATTTGCTCAACCGAATAACTAATACTCGTATCGTGGGTACTTTTTCCGGTTCCACGATGATCGTGTACCACTACCCGAAATTTCTCACTAAATGGTTTGATTTGGGGAGCCCAATAACTCCCTGTACCGCCAAGACCGGGAACAAGGAGGAGCGGAGTACCTTCGCCATATTCTTCGAAATAGAGATCAATGCCATTGACTTTGGTTGTAGGCATAACTTCTTACCTCAGAGATAATTAGGATGACGCAGGATCAGTCGCTTAGTAGTTAGCAGCTACTAGTACACAATCATATAAATATAATGAAACTAACAACTTAAAAATATAGTATAACGTATTGAAATAAAATCATTTATAAAAATTTCTGAGTGGCGTTTATCACCGACGGATTGGGCTTCTTAGCCGAGCGGCCTCTAGGTAATATCTCTAGCTCATCCTAAGCGGCCAATCGACATACCGCCGCACACAAACAATACCTGGCCAGTGGTAAAACCACTTTTCGCATCCAGAAAATAGCTTGCTGCGTTTGCTATGTCATCGGGTTCACCAAGACGTCCAACGGGGATGGTACCCCGGAGCATTTGATCGCTGGCGCTTCCGGGAGGATTGACGGACCGCAACATATCAGTGTCAATCGGACCTGGAGCAACAGCATTCACGGTGATCCCATCAGGTGCAAATTCCATCGCCCAGGTCCTGGTTAACCCGGCAATTGCAGCCTTGCTGGCCGCATATGCTGAAAGCGTAGGCATACCAATAATCGCCCGGCTCGACAAATTTAGGACGCGCCCAAATCTAGCTTCGCGCATACCTGGTAATACCGCCTGCATGCATTGAACTGCCGATCGTGTGTTTATTTGGATAATGCGATCAAAATCTTCAAGTTTCATTTCTTCCAACGTCGCCGCATGCACCACACCCACGTTGTTGACAAGACGAGTAACCCGGTGATTGCCTTGAAGTTCGTCCAGGGCGACAGCCGTCGCGGCTTCATCAGCAAGGTCGACACGAACAAATTCTGCCTCCATCCCAGCCTCTGGCTCTACAATGTCGAACTGCACCACCTGGTAACCGTCAACGATTAGGCGATCTGAAATCGCTCGGCCAATGTTGCGTGACCCACCAGTTACCAATGCGATGTCGCTCATTTCCAATCCTTTCAGCAGTTACCGGCTGCAGTTTGGCGTATTCATTATTAAATGCCCGATAAGGCATTATTAATCTTCAAAAGCACTAACTTCAATCATGTCGCCATCGTATACGTTGTTGAGCTGACTTACGTCATCAAGCGCTCTTCCCCAGATGTTCGTTGGAGCTGCCAGACGTATCTCATCACCATGACTAATGGGTGTCGGCCCAAAGCCTATGGCTATAGAGGAACCTTCGACCCAAAATGCTAGCTCTCCGGCTTTTACCACCGCACGCGCATCGACTTCTTTCGATACTGCCACCGGCACGGAAAAATAGACCTCTTGGCCCCAAGTATTTGCAGAGGACGAAAACGGGAGCGATTCATAAATAGCGTCAGCAGTTGGGGTCTCGAATAATTCAGCACGAATTACGTTGCCACCTATGCTCATTTTAATTTTACGCATTCGTCTATTTCTCTCTCGGTATTTGCAATTGCCAGTTCGGATTTGTTAATTGGTTGGTCCGTAATTAGGTGCCGGCAGAGAATATTGTGAGACCTATGAAACCGTAATGGCCCCTGTGTTGACCCATTATTTAGTCACTACAGATTGACGAAAGGTCTATGTGCGACCATCGTCAAGGGCCAGTTCCCAATAACATTCTACTAAGCCGCCAACTTCGACATCATGGCGAACATTTGCACTATGTCAGACGGCGACGGGTCATTGTTAAACTCCTTGTATAGCGTGTCGACGTTGACCACGATGCGCTCGGCGTCACCCCAAGATGAAAAGTCTTCAAAGGAGATATCCTGAGCTGCCTCCATTACACTTAGTCCAGCCGCGTGGCGTTTACGGGCTTCTGCTTCTATGTAGACGAGGTATTCCCGCACGGCCCGAACGCCGCTCTTGTCAGTGATTGGTCCGTGTCCCGGAACAATTGTCTCAACATCCCAATCGATCATCAGGTCGCATGCCTTGATCCAGTTAGCGACTGGGCCAGCCCATATAATCGGGTGGCCATCAATAAAGAGAATATCCCCAGTGAAGGCCGTCTTGTCAGCAGGAACAAAAACCAGAACATCACCCTTGGTATGTGCGGGGCCGACTTCGTGTAGTTGTACTTCCTTGTCACCGACCTTGCGAGTAGTCACGCCACTGAACGTTTCCGTAGGAGCCTGGAGCTCGATGCCCTCAAAATCGAAGACATCAAACAGTTTTTTCAGAAAGGCGCCGACATCCCCCATCTCACTGGTATTGCGCATTATGTCGGCCAGGGCCTGCGGCGGCAGCTCTGCCATTTCTGCCGCACCCGCCGCTGAAGCAATAATGGTAGCACCTTCAACGAGCTGATTGCCGAATGTATGATCTCCATTGGCATGTGTATTTACCAACGTGCCGATACGTTCTGCCTGAGGAGCGGCATCACACATGTCCTTCAGCATGTCGCGGGTCAGATGGAGATCAAATAATGTGTCAACCAGGAGACTTTCTTCGCCATGTGTAATGAGCCCGGCGTTTGACCAGCCCCACGAACCGTCTGGCTGGAGATAGGCAAAACTACCTTGTCCCAGATCGTGCAAGCCTTTGGTAAATTGCCATTTCGGCATCTTAGCGCCCCCCGTCTAATGCATCCCACCCTACTTTGCTACAAATTGTGCAGTCACCCAGCGCGGCTTCGGTATAGTATCGGATCAAAAGTTAGCAATAGAGAACATTTATGCCATCCCTATACGTTATAGCGATATTCATCTTTCTTATTTTGCCACTCACACTTTGTGTTGCCTTTGATTGACTATCTTCAAAAAAGGAATACCGTCACCGCTATTGCCACGATTTGAAGGCAGTCTCCGCAGGATCAATCCGCTAATCCAACACTCGGAATCCCGCGCGCATAGCCCTCGATGTGGAAAATGGGCCGTACGAATATTTGTTCAGGATTATTACGAGTAGCAGTTATACCGCAATATTATTGATGCCTGTTGCCAAAGTCAGAACTGCGAAACCTTGGGCGATAGGATGTTCACATGATCGTGAAGTAAATATCAGTTGAGCTTTTTGTCGCCGTGATCACCGTTTGATGAACCGCCCCGGGGTCCGTCGGCAGAATTC
>CAZDQC010000104.1:0-12601 GCA_964507245.1 uncultured Rhodospirillaceae bacterium | reverse complement strand
AGAGCCTGGAAAAACAAATTCAGGGGGTCATCAAACGGCAGCGTGGTGGTGACACAGATGCGACGACGCAACTGAAACTATTGGAACGCGTAATTGCCAAATTGCAGGAGGGCCACCCTGCGCGCCATGTTGAGATTTCCGCAGAAGAAGAGGGACCTATGCGGCAGTTGCAATTACTAACTAGCAAACCGGTGCTTTACGTCTGCAATTTAGATGAAGCCGCAGCAAGTAGGGGCAACGAGTTCAGTCGGGCAGCCGAGCACATGGCAGTGAAAGAGGAGGCTGGTGTTGTGGTCATTTCAGCAAACATTGAGGCGGAACTAGCGCAACTGAAAGACGGCAAAGAAAAGAGAGCGTTTCTCGAAGACCTAGGGCTGGCAGAGGCCGGTTTAGATCGTGTTACCCGGGCTGGATACGACCTGTTGGGACTATTGACCTTTTTTACTGCCAACCATAAGGAGGCTCGCGCCTGGACCGTCCCCGATGGCACCTTGGCCCCTGCCGCCGCTGGCGTCATACACGGGGATTTCGAGCGCGGTTTCATCCGTGCCGAAACCATCGCCTATGAAGATTACCTCTCGTGCAACGGTGAACAGGGTGCCAAGGATGCTGGCCGCATGCGGTCCGAGGGCCGAGACTACTTGGTCAACGATGCCGACGTTCTGTTGTTCCGCTTCAACGTCTAATCAAACGTCCCTAGATCATAGGACCGCCATTAGAGTAACGAGAGTTGCCCGTCTGCCTCGAAGGGCACCCGAAACTGGCCGCAATCAAGGGCTTTTTCCTCTCGTCCCCGTCGCAGATGCAGCCGTAGGCAGGCTAGATTAAACCGCTGGGCGATCAGTTCAGCATAAGGCCCCTCGCCAACCATACGGCGGTGAAACCTGCTGTCATATTCCTTGCCGCTCCGAGCTTCGCGGATATGACGCATGATGCGTTCCGCCCGGTCGGGATAATGTTCCGCCAACCATTCCCGCCACAGAGCCTTGATCTCTAATGGCAAGCGTAACAGAATATATTCCGCTCCAATGGCTCCGCTGCCCGCAGCCCGGCCCAAAATTGCCTCCATCTCCATATCTGTCAGGGCCGGGATGATGGGTGCCACCATTACCACCGTAGGAATGGCGGCCTTGGCCAGGGTGTTGACAGCTGCCAGGCGTCTCTCAGGCGTTGCCGCGCGGGGCTCCATAAGGCGGGCTAACTTTCGATCCAGGGTAGTTACTGAAAGGGCTACCTTAACCAAGCCACGCTCCGCCATGGCTGACAATATATCCAAATCGCGGCAGACCAGATTAGATTTTGTGACGATGGAAACCGGGTGATTAAACCTATCCAGGACCTTCAATAGCTCTCGGGTCACGGCCAGGCGGCGTTCCACGGGCTGATATGGGTCGGTATTGGTGCCTATGGCCATGGCCTGGCATTTGTAGCTGGGTCGCCGCAACTCCCGCTCCAGCACGGCGGGGGCGTCGGGCTTGAAAAACAACCTGCTTTCAAAATCCAGCCCCGGCGAAAGCCCCAGCCAGGCATGGGTCGGGCGGGCGAAGCAATAAATGCAACCATGTTCACAGCCGCGATAGGGATTGATCGAACGGTCAAAGTCTATATCGGGCGATTCATTGAAGCTGATAACCGCCCGGCTGCGGTCCTTGGTTAGCGTAGTGGTCAGCCTGGGCGGTGCGGCATCCAGGCTGCCCCAGCCATCGTCGATACCTTCCGCTTTGTACGCTTCATAGCGGCTTGATTGGTTACTGACGGCGCCCCGACCCCGGCGGCCCACCGGATGGATGCGGCTGGTTGTATCGGCAGCGATCTTGTCTATCATGATCAGCGGACTGTACGATTAAGCAGAATAGAGTCAAGAACAAAACGAAAACATTTGCTGAAGTAGTTTTCCGCCATAAGGACCGCCATGTTATCCATCGTCATACCCACGTTAAATGCCGCGAATTCACTGCCCACAACAATTAGTGCTCTGGAATCGGGCCGGGACACCGGCCTGGTCGGTGAAATTCTGGTCAGCGATGGCGGGTCCCAGGATGAAACCACCAATCTTGCCCAGAGCATGAATATTGGTGTGGTTACCGGACCGCCGGGACGGGGTCGGCAGCTGCAACGGGGTGCCTTGGAAGCAAAGGGCGAATGGTTTCTGTTTCTCCACAGCGACACTATTTTGGAAGCAGGATGGTTGTTCGCGACGGAGGAATTCATTACACAACAAAGTAACAGCAAGCGCGCGGCTGCTTTCCGCTTCGCGCTGGATGATGAACACCCCAATGCTCGGCGCCTGGAAAATGCCGTAGCCTGGCGATGCGCCAGATTTGGTTTGCCGTACGGTGACCAGGGACTGCTGCTATCACGGCGGTTCTATGGTCAAGTCGGCGGATATCGGGAATTGCCGCTAATGGAAGACGTAGATCTGGTCCGCCGTATCGGACGCAGTCGTTTGCACATGTTGCCTGTTGCAGCCCGAACCTCCGCTGCACGTTATCAATTGGAAGGCTATTGGCGTCGCCCCGCCCGCAATTTGCTCTGCCTTGGGCTCTATTACCTTGGCCTGCCACCTAGGCAAATTGCGAAGGTCTATGAATGAAAGCAGGACGACTGATCTTATTTGTCAAGGCCCCACGCCTGGGAACAGTGAAGACTCGCTTAGGCGCGGAGATCGGACATTTGGCTGCTTGGCGGTTTTACAACAACATGCTGCAGCAACTGTGGGTGCGTCTCGCTCGTGATCCTCGCTGGCAAACCTACCTCGCCGTCAGCCCAGACAGAAACTGCGCCCGTTGGCCGGTTCACCTGACACGGTGGGGACAAGGCCGTGGCGGGCTAGGAATACGCATGGCTCGGGCCATGCAACGCCACGAGGGTCCCGTTGTGTTGGTAGGGGGCGATGTCCCCGACCTTGACAGTTATCACATCGCCCAGGCGATGCGGTCCTTACGGCAGGCAGATGTTGTCTTTGGCCCGGCTAACGACGGCGGCTTCTGGCTAGTCGGCTTACGCCGGACGCAATGGGCCGGCCGCTTATTTAGAAACACCCGCTGGTCGAGCCCTTATACCCTGGACGATTGCTTAGCCAATTTGCCGAAAACAGCGCGGGTTATCATACTGGAAACACTGTCGGACGTGGACACACCCGACGACTACGCTGCCTATTCCAAATGCTCCCGGAGACGCGGTAGGAGTTCTGCGAAATTACAGGGCCTGAAACGGATATCCAACTGATCCTTGAGGATATGATCCCAGCCATCCCGACAGGCGCCCGGGGATCCGGGCAAGGCAAATAGATAGGTGCCATTAACCACCCCAGCCGTAGCGCGGGATTGAATGGTCGAGGTGCCGATGAACTTAAAACTGATCTGCCGGAAAACCTCGCCAAAACCGGTAATTTCCTTTTCATAGACTTCGGCGAATGCTTCCGGCGTTACGTCCCGTCCGGTGACCCCGGTACCACCGGTGGAGATCACCGCTTCCACGCCAACATCTTTGATCCAGGCCTGCAATTGCGTCTTAATTTTAGCGATGTCGTCGGTTACGATGGCACGGCCCGCCAGATTGTGGCCATAGTCTGTTAATCGCTGCACAAGGATATCGCCCGATTTATCATCATCCAACGAACGACTGTCGGATACCGTCATAACAGCAATATTGATGGGTCGAAAGGTCAAGTTCTCGTCAATTCCCGGCACTGCGCGCCACCGATGTTGTTGCCCCGTCCAAATTAAAAAAAATCGGCCAGTGGCCCGTCGCCACTGCGTCCAGGGAAGGGGTGTCCTGGCGCAGGCGTTCTCGGTAAATCCAGAAATTGGTCAAGACGCGCTCCACGAATAGTCGGCTCTCCCGCCATGGAATGCTTTCAACGAACAACAAGGGATCACCGCCAAATTTTGCCTTGCGCAACCATTTGCGCAAATTTCCAGGTCCGGCATTGTAGGCCACCGCCAGGCGGAACAGGTCCCCCTTCACCAACTGGTCACTCAACAAATGGTCCAAATATTTTTGCCCAAGTTCCAAATTAAATTCTGGATCATAAAGCTTCCATTTATTGCGCCGATGTAACGTCCGGTCACCGGCCACGAAGGACGCCGTACGCGGCATCAGTTGCATCAAGCCAAGGGCGCCCATAGGGCTTTTCGCTCGTTCGTTGAAGCCTGATTCCTGACGCATGAAAGCGAATATCAACGCCCGGTCTATGGCGAAACCTTTCGCCGGTTGCCAGGGCGGCACAGGGAATAGGGCTTGGTCATAAGGTCGGTCGTCTTTGCCCCGCACACCATGCGCCAGGCGCATTTGCATTGCCGGGAATTCAAGCTTGTAAGCCAGAGCCAACAGCGCCGGACCGCTCAAATGATCACCCAAAAGGTAGCTGCGCCGCAACTCCTGCCTGGCCGATTTGCGGCGGCCCAGCTGAGCCAAGGCAACCGCCCTTCGAGCGCCAGGTATATTGCCGACCTGGGCCAAGCCGTCCGATGTTAGCGGCGGCGGCGTCCACTGCAAATCCAATTCCACGCCCAATTGCCTGGCTGCGATCATGCCATAAAAGGTTCTTAGGTTTCCCACTGCCATGGCCAATAACGGGTTAACACGGCCCGGCTGGCGGTCAATCAGATAAACCCGTGCCGCCCAAAATGCACCCGCAGCCCGGTTCCAATCGTCCGCGACCGTTGAATGGGCCAACGCCTCGAAATGCCGGGCGGCCCGCTTGATATCCTTCAAACGCCAGGCAGACAGACCAGCGATCCAGTCAGCACTGGAAAAAAAATTGCGTGACCGGTCGGCCGCAGGGCCCGCGATTGCTAAGGCCTTCCTGGCATTGCCGCGATAGAACCAGCCCGCCGCTATCTGGCTTAACAGGTAATCTTGCTCCGCCGGGTCCAATAGACGTTTCACGTCCCTACGATCTAGAAATTTTTTCGAGACCGTGAGTATTTCACGGCGTACATTGCGGCGTATTTGATACTTAATTTGACGCACGCGCCGCCACTGTGCCTTGCTGCGTTTTCTGGGTGAGCGGTAGTCGGCAGTCGGGACCAAATCAGCAAATCCATGAACACGATTGGGGCCCACGGGAGCCTTGGGCATACGATGGTTCTTGGGCCGCCGCCGCAGGGCCAACTTGTAGATCCGCGTAGCGCCAGGGTGATCGGCGTATTGTGCTAGCCAACCCTTCAATTCTCGATAACGGGAGCGATACTTCCTCGGATGCATGTAACGTTGGAACTGCACGTGTCCCATCAACAATCCATCCTCTATGCGCTCGATCAAACGATCGGCGGCCTTCCATTCTCCGGTTTCTTGCAGAGTAAAGATCCGCCGGTAAAGAACGACATCAATTTCGCTCAAAATCTTAGGCAGACCCATATCTCGGTCAACTGCTAGCAGCCTGCCATCGGTGGGCACATGGTCAAGTACTAATGCCTGATTGGCTAGACTCGGTCCCAGTGCGCCTATGCTCATAACCAGGGCTACGCCTAGAAAACGAAAAAGAGTAAAAACACTCCGGCATCGATAATACAGATCCTCCAACATTCTCCGCTAATAGACCATTGCATGCTGCCCGGCAAGTTGGTTATACGAAATATAACACAACATGTTGTGGGTGGATTATTTTTAAATACTATATATAGAGTTCAAGCGAAATCTTCCAGCCGGGCCTTAATGGCCTGCAAGTCAATCCAGGCCATACGTTTCAGGGCCGGTTGACGTAACAGATAGGCCGGATGAAAGATGGGCATAGCAGGAATGTCCACGCCGGATCCACCACTCCTAACAGGATAATCGAACCAGCGGCCGCGCATGCGGGTGATGCCAGCACGGTTATCCAGCAAAGTGGTTGCCGACGTTCCGCCAACAAAAACTAAGACCCTTGGCGCAATTAATTCAATTTGACGCCGGATAAACGGCAGACACATGGAAGTTTCTTCGGGCGTAGGCTTGCGATTACCCGGCGGTCGCCAGGCCAGCATGTTGGTAATGAAAACGGCCTCTCTATCTAAACCGATAGAGGCGAGCATGCGGTCTAACAATTGCCCCGAAACGCCCACAAAAGGCTGACCCTGACGATCTTCTTCCGCGCCGGGAGCTTCACCAACTAGCATGATAGTGGCCTCAGGATTACCAACGCCAAATACTGTATTGGTGGCGGTCTTTTTCAACGGGCACGCGTCAAAACCTTCCATCGCCGTGAAAAGGGCCGCTAGATTGCTAGCGCCTGACGCCAAGACCTTGGCCGATGTTTCCGCCTCAGTGGTGGCCTGGGCGCGCAGTTGGTCAGGTACGATAGGCGCCGCCCGGTGCGATCCGACATTTTTTACCTGCAGCAGCGTGGTCTCCCGACTTTCGGCAAACCGACTAACGGAATTGTGACCTATGGTCTCATCCACGCCGGCATCAATATAGAAGTTCAGCGCCGCTACCGAATTGCCTTTATGATCCATAGTAGGAAAAATAACATGCCCGGGGCCAATTCCAAAACACACCGACCGCGGTCGGTTGACGGAGTAACGGGTTCAACGGCATAAGAAGTCACGAAGAAGAGATTGGGTGATCATGGAACGCGAATCGATGGAAGTGGATGTGTTGATTGTCGGTGCCGGGCCATCCGGTCTATCAGCCGCAATCCGCCTGATGCAACTAGCCGAAAGAGCTGGCACAGAGTTGTCGGTTTGCGTCATCGAAAAGGGTTCCGAGGTCGGCGCCCATATCATGTCCGGCGCGGTGATGGAACCGCGTGCCATGGACGAATTGTTCCCGGATTGGAAAGACCTCGGCGCGCCGTTGAACGTTCCCGTCACGAAGGAAAAATTCATGTTCCTGACGGCGGTTAATTCAGTTTCCCTGCCAACGTTTCTTTTGCCTAGGGCGACGCATAACAAAGGTAACTACATAATTTCTCTTGGCAATGTCTGTCGCTGGATGGCGGAACAGGCCGAGGCCATGGGTGTGGAAATCTATCCCGGCTTTGCAGCTTCAGAACTGCTGTTCCACAATGACGGGCGCGTCAAGGGTGTTGTGACCGGTGTCATGGGAATTGGTGCAAATGGCGAGCAAAAACCCACGTTCGAACCGGGCATGGAACTACACAGTAATTATGTACTTTTTGGTGAAGGTTGCCGGGGGTCCCTGTCGAAGCAATTGATCAAACGCTTTGACCTTGAAAAGGATTGCCAGCCGCAAACATATGGCATCGGCCTAAAGGAATTGTGGGAGGTGCCAGACAATGTGCACCAGGAAGGTTTGGTTGTCCACACTGCGGGCTGGCCTATGGACAATGCCACATATGGCGGCTCATTCCTGTATCACCTTGACAACAATCAGATCGCCATTGGATTTGTGATCGGCCTGGATTATCAAAACCCATATCTCTCACCCTTTGACGAATTCCAGCGCTACAAAACCCATCCAGACATCAGACGCTATCTCGAAGGCGGTAAGCGCATCGCCTATGGTGCCCGGGCACTGACCGAGGGCGGGTTACAATCTATACCCGGTTTGGTTTTTCCTGGCGGTGCCCTGATCGGCTGTGCCGCCGGTTTCATTAATGTGCCCAAAATTAAGGGCAGCCATAACGCCATTAAGACCGGTATGTTGGCAGCCGAAGCTGCTTTCGAGGCGATCCGTGCCGCTAACGAAACCGGCCTGGCGATGCCAGAGCCAGTCCTGGAAAGCTACCCGGAATCCTTGCGGAATAGCTGGGTTTGGAAAGAGTTGTCCAGCGTGCGAAATTTCCGTCCGGGTTTCGCTAAATGGGGCCTAATTGGGGGTACATTGTATGGCGGCTTTGATCAATTCTTGGGCGGCCAGGTACCCTGGACCTTACGTCATCCGCATGTGGATCACGAAAATTTAAGATCCAAGGATCAATGCAAACCCATTGATTACCCCAAGCCCGATGGTATTTTCAGCTTTGACCTAGCTTCCTCGTTGTTCATTTCCAATACGAACCACGAGGAAGATCAGCCTGTGCATTTACAATTGGCGGATACGGCTAAACCAATAGATCATAATTTGATGTTATATGATGCACCTGAACAGCGCTATTGCCCGGCCGGCGTCTACGAGATTCTGACCGATGACGATGGAAGTAATCCGCGGCTGCAAATCAACTCGCAAAATTGTTTGCACTGCAAAACTTGCGATATCAAGGATCCTACCCAGAATATTACCTGGACAGTGCCGGAGGGAACGGGTGGTCCGAACTATCCAAATATGTAATTTAGGCCGAATGATTGCCGTTTGGGTTGCAGCAAGCTTTATGTCGATATTTCTATCTGGCTGCGCTGATGGCAGCCGCGATTGGGTGGCTTCCAAGAAGGAAGAAGCCACATTGTCGATGTCCCTATCGCCACTAGGGCATTATTTATCCGCCCGATTGGCACAGGAGAATATGGATTCCGGTCGTGCCGTGAAATTCTATGACGTGGCCCTTTCGGCCAATCCTGACAATCAGGCCTTGTTGCATCAAACCATGCTGTTAATGCTAGCGGAAGGGCGCATTGCCGACGCCATCAGCCTGGCTCAACGTCGCATTGCCAAGCGCAGTGATGCCGCCATGGCAAGACTGATCCTGGCGTCACAGGCCATCCGTGACAATGATCTGGCGACAGCGCGGAAACATTTATCAAAAATGAAACGCAAGAATTTCATGTCCTTGTTACAACCATTGTTACTGGCCTGGATCAATAGTGCGGATGACCGCTACGGCGAAGCGCTGGCGGCACTCAATCAATTACGGAAACGCAAGGCGTTCAAGCCCTTTAGGACCTATCATTCAGCTCTAATTAGCGACTATTCCGGCTATGAGGTCGCGTCCCGCGAATTCTTTGAAGAAACTTTAAAAGGCAATGCTCGGCGAGCGACGCGTGTTGATTTGAATTATGGCGGCTTCTTATCTCGTCAGGGGCAGCGAGATGACGCTTTGGCGCTGTTCAACAAAATTCTTCAGCGCAATCCCAATAACCCCGTTATTGGCGCGGCGAGGAGGAAGTTGAAGGCGGGTGGAGTGCTTTGGCCGCCTATCACGACAGCAGCTCAAGGTGTAGCGGAAGCGTTTCTTTTTGCCGGCTATGCCTTTTCAGGTCCACGGGGAGTTGAAACAGCGCGCATTTATTCCCAGTTGGCCCTTTATTTACGGCCTGATTTGGACTCGGCGCGGATGTTGCTAGCGGAAATGTTCGAGAGCGAGCAGCGTTATAAGGACGCAATTGATATCTACAAGGAGGTGCAAGCAAGTTCACCACTCCATTGGAGCGCACGAATTCGCATCGCCTCCAACATGAGTAATCTAGAGCGGGTCGACGAAACCATCACATTATTACGAAGCATGGCAGCCGAAAAACCCAAGGACACCACGGCGTTGATAATCGTGGCCCGAGTTCTTCGGGCCCAAGAACGGTTTGAAGAAACGATCGCGACATACAACAAGGTTTTAGAGCGCATTTTCTTACAAAACGATGAACTGCAAAAACACCACTGGGTCCTGCTTTATGAACGCGGCGTCGCCTACGAGCGCGCCAAGCAGTGGAACGCAGCAGAGGCTGATTTTTTAAAGGCACTGGAGCTTCGCCCCAACGAGCCGAGCGTACTGAACTATTTGGGTTATTCCTGGATAGATCGGGGTGTAAATTTAGAAAAGGCCCGGACAATGATCGAAAAGGCTGTTTCTAAGCGGCCGGCAGATGGCTATGTAGTGGATAGCCTGGGTTGGGTGTTTTACCGGCTGGGTCGCTACGAGGAGGCCGTAAAATATCTGGAGCGTGCAGTGGAACTCCGGCCTCAAGATCCCATCATCAACGATCATTTGGGCGATGCCTACTGGCGGGCTGGCCGGAAGCTGGAGGCCCGTTTTCAGTGGAACCATGCTATTGACCTAGGCGCCGAGGAAAAGATGATTCCGAATATCCGGGCAAAACAGGCCAACGGCCTCGGCCCGATACGACCTTTGTCACAAGAACGCGGCGGGAAAAACAAGAGCGGTGGCTGATGCAAATCCAAAGTCAGGCGCTCGTTTCTGCCGGCCCGCGCCCGCCAAGGTAAATTTGTTTCTTCATATAAAAGGCCGCCGGGCAGATGGCTACCACGAACTGGAAAGCCTGGTGGTTTTCACGGATATCTGTGACCAAATCGAGGTCGAGGAAATAGACGGTTTGAAGTTGGTCATTTCGGGGCCCTTCGCGAATGGGCTGCCCCGTGACGACGGTAATCTTATCGTTCAAGCCGCCCGGTTATTGGCTCTGGCCGCCGGAATCACGCCGCACGCCCGTATTCATCTTTGGAAGGCGCTTCCCGTGGCCGCCGGCATTGGCGGGGGTTCGGCTGATGCAGCGGCTACCTTGCTAGCCTTACGAGATCTTTGGCAAATATCCCTGGATGACAAGATCCTGCATGAACTAGCGACGCAGCTGGGTGCGGACGTGCCAGTTTGTCTGGCCCAGAGCCCCAGGCTTGTTGGCGGTATCGGACATGACCTTAAGGCTGTTACACAACTACCCGCATTTGCCTTGTTACTCGCGAATCCAAGACAGCCACTTTCATCTGCGCAAGTTTTCCGTTGTTTGTCCGCACCCTTTACCATTCGTCGACAGTGGGACAGACGCACAGCACAGGATTTTTTTTCACGACTCATCGAATGCCAAAATGACCTTGAAACTCCGGCATGTAAATTAACACCGGTCGTTTCAGAAGTTCTCGCCGAATTAGATAACCTACCCGGCCGTCGTCTGGTACGCATGTCCGGCGCAGGCGCCACCTGTTTCGCGCTCTTTGACGACCTGGCCACCGCCCGGTCCGCCGCACAAATCCTGCTCGCGCGACAGCAGAATTGGTGGGTACGAGCAAGTTTGATCCGCAAGGTAAGGTCATGAGTGGCAGGTTGTGGGTTCGCGCTATGGCTGCTGTGGCGCTGATTACGTATATGTCGGGCTGCGACCAGGAAATGCTAAATCAAAGCGAGTTTCTTAATCCGTCTCATTTGACTGAGAGGGAAAGCGATATCGCCCGCACATTTGACGAGGCAATTGTGTTACTACCGGGACAACAAGGCCAGGAGCCCCTGAAAGGTAAGCTGTCGTCCGGAGTCATCCGTCAGCGTTTGGCTAGCTCGCCGTCGGGTTGGCGTTATCCAACAATCCTCTTCATGCACGGCTGCATCGGCTATGGCAGCTTTAAGCCAATACAGGCCTTTGCCCGAGCCGGGTTCGCCGTGATTGCCCCAAACAGCTTTGCCCGCCGTTATCGCCCCCTACAATGTCGCCCTTCCGAAAAAACTGGCGGCCGCAATATCTTTATCTACGATTTCCGCCTCTTGGAGATCAGTTATGCGTTGCAGCGGATGGCTAATATTTCATGGATCGACAATGATCGCCTGTTTCTGGTGGGGACCTCCGAAGGCGGGGTCGCCGCTGCCCTTTATCGGGGCGAGGAATTCCGCGCCCGGATCATCGCGCAATGGACGTGTCATGGTCTGCCTTTTGTGCGAGGGCTTGCCGCACCTGAAGGGGAAGCTGTACTGGCGATCGTGCGAAGTGGCGATCCCTGGTACCAACCGGGTCGGACTTCAGGGCAAATGGGACATTGCGGTTCCTTTTTCAAAACGCCTGATCGGTCACGCTCCTTGGTCATCGACGGCGGCGGAGGCCATGACGTATGGGGGCACGCGGGCATCATGGACGCGGCCATAGAGTTCCTGCGCAATCAATGACAGGGCCTGGTTGCAGCTACTGTTGCACTTTCGAAACTGTTCGGCTGGACGATTTTCTTTCGCTTGCTGAGTTCCGCCCAAATGCCTCGCCCGGTGGAACTTTTCGGCCGCCAATGGCGACTAAGTGGACAACCAAGTCAGCAACGCCCAAATCCGCCTGGATACGAACCGGCAGAAGCGGCAGATCAGGCCTGATACTGGCAATCCAAATGTCCACCCAATCAGGCCGCGAGAACCGGGGCAGCCAAATGCGCCTTGATGTGCCCGCGTGGACGGTCTGGCGGGCGCGGCAAACTCTTGCGTATCCAGAATACTGTGGCCCCTTGGTTTCGCTTCCGGCGACTTCGGAGAGATAAATGTCATAGCGGCGTCGGCCGTCAAAGATCTTCAATATGTCGTTACAAATTGTCGGCCGCGAGACTCGTGTAAAGGCGGTAAATGCCGCCGTCATCGGATCCATCGTGCCAGGCAACAAATGTGCTGGCACCGTGTCTCGGTCATCTTCGGCCGCAGGCGGTACTGCCTTATAGGTCAAACGTCCCGCTGCGTCGTAGCTGATTTCGACAATTCGCTGCTCGCCTGCCCAAGAACTGCGCGCTTCGTAATAGTTAGGACGCGCGCCTTGCGGAAAGATTCGGCCCACAACTTTATTCTGGCCCTTGTATTCGAGTAAAAAATCTAACATGCCGTGGCTGCGCACCCGGTTTTCGACAACATAGCGCTCTAACCCCCTATTGACTTCAAAATCTGCGGATCCTGCAAGCAAATCGCCAATAAATACATCGTACGCAAGTTTCAAATTTTTGGTCGCGGACGAATCGGCAAGAGGGAAATTTAGGTAAATAATTATTACCACAATAAAATATCT
Organism: uncultured Rhodospirillaceae bacterium; assembly: GCA_964507245.1. Classification (GTDB taxonomy): domain Bacteria; phylum Pseudomonadota; class Alphaproteobacteria. The sequence goes on along the minus strand of CAZDQC010000104.1, from coordinate 32 downwards.
TAACATTTTTAACACTTTAAGCATAAATTCTA
>CAZDQC010000103.1:0-12690 GCA_964507245.1 uncultured Rhodospirillaceae bacterium | reverse complement strand
AATCGCACCAGCGTATCCAATTCCAGCGCCGTAAGGGCCGCTAGACAGTTTTGAAACAGCGGGCAATATCTCTGATCACGCCGGTGGTGATGATCAGCCACACCGACAGGCGGATCCATTCTAATATTTCATTGAGGAATAAAATGGCGTTTTAACTATGCCATCTTTGGCCAGATGAGCTCGGAAAACTGTTATAGCTTTACCGCCATTGGCAACGAGGAGAATATGTCCGCCTGCCTGTATAACCTTGGCAATTAAGGGGAATTTTAATATCGGTCACTGAGCCGGACCAAAACTGGACAATAAGACTTAGTTCGTTGTGGTCGCGGCTTTGGACTTAAACGGCGAAGGCAAATCCGCAAAGGTTTTTGGCATATGAATCTGATGGCCCCTACTTGGGCGGTTTTTAATAATTTCCGCCGCCGTTGGTTGGAGGTGAATCAATTTTATCGGCCGATTGCGAATAAAGCGAGACGAAATCAATGGGTTCCAACAATAGGGGCGGGAAACCACCATCACGGGTGGCGTCTGCTACAATGCGGCGGGCAAATGGGAATAAGAGGCGAGGGCATTCGACTAGACAAACCTGTTTTAACTTTTCTTGCTCCACGTTGTGTAAAGTGAACACACCGGCGTACAGAACCTCTACTACGAAGGCCTTCATCTCGCCATTGGTGGCGTTAGCAGTGATGCGCAACTCCACTTCGAATTGGCTGGCCGTTAAACCACGGGCACCCACATCGACCGAGATCTCAATATTCGGCGGACTGTCTTGATTGGCTAAGCTGTTCGGCGCCTCAGGGTTTTCGAATGAGAGGTCCTTAACGTATTGTGCGTGGACTTGAACGTGAGGGCTATCCGGGTTGGGTCTAACCTCCTGCGCGCCAGCGCCGCTAGTTTGGTCGCTCATGGTAAATATGTCTCGTCAGGAAAAAGCTGGCGCTTGGCTATCACGTCCTGACGGTGGCAGCAAGGTCGCAGGCAGCTGCGATTATGGTTTTCTAGGTATTTGAGGGTCGTCACCCAAACTGGGAGGCACTTCCTCAAAGTCGGCGTCGATAATGGTGCTGGTTTTGGTGCCTTGGTTAGCGCCTGATGTCGATCGTGTCGTGAAGCCTTTTCCTTGGAACTTGCCGCTAGTGACGAAATGGTGCGCTAGCATGTGTCCCAACAGGGTCCGAATAGGCGGCAAAAATAATAAACCACCAGTAATGTCAGTGACGAACCCAGGTGTTAGCAATAGGGCACCCGCCATCAAGAGACACAGACCATCAAATACTTCTCTTAGCGGCATTCGTCCCTGTGCCATGTGGGCCTGGGCTCTGCGGAGGGTGGCTAGACCTTGGCTGCGCAGCATTAATGTGCCACCTATGGCCGTTGCGACCACTACAGCCAGGGTCCACCACAAGCCGATCACGTCGCCAATATGTATAAATACGGCGATTTCGATCAAGGGAACGGCGATAAACGCTAAAAGAATATAAGAACCCATATCTTATACTACTTGTTCCTTAAACCACCGCAGCTTATGTAATGCTGTGTGGCGCGCGACGCCACTAGGTTTTTCCATGCAAGTTTGCTGGACAGCACCCGACACTGGCCGTAATGTGGATAGGTGAGCAAAATTACCCATGTTTGGCTACCTGAACAGGTGGTGGCCGGGCTTAATTGTCATCTGGAGGTTCGGTTGCCAATAGACGATTTGTTGGGTGGACCATCCAACAGGATCAACGGTCCGACAGGACAAATGGAATACTGATTTAATGGGCGAGGGTCACTTTCTCGATATTTTATTCCTGGCCATGGTGGCGGGGTTTATATTTTTTCGTTTGCGCAGCGTCTTGGGGCGGCGCACAGGTAACGAGCGGCGGCCCTCTGAACGGACGTCAGATCAGGCCGATGACCGGCAGGGTAATGATGACAAGGTGATAAGTCTGCCCGACCGCGGTAATTTTGGCGACGATGACAACGATCCCCAGGTCGAGGCGGAAGTGGAAGCCTCCCTTTGGGCCGAGGATTCACCCGTAGGCGCGGGCTTGACGCAGATCAAATTGGCCGATCATGACTTTGAGCCCGCCGCCTTTGCTGACGGCGCTAAGGCGGCGTACGAGATGATCGTAGATGCCTTTGCTGGCGGCGACCGGGATTCCTTGCGCAACTTGTTGAGCGATCAAGTTTACGAGAATTTCATTGGCGCCATCGAGGATCGAGAGGACCGTGGACATACCCTGGAAACAAAGATCGTTGTAATTAACAGTGCCGAGATTGTGGAAGCGGAAATGAAGGACAAAATCGCTGAAGTGACGGTAAAATTCGTTTCTGAGATGGTATCTGTCGGCCGTGACGAGGATGGCAAAAATTTGCCCGATCAGCCGAACGGCTCCCACGAGGTTACTGATATCTGGACCTTTGCACGGGATACGCGCAACCGCGATCCGAATTGGCAATTAATCGAAACCCACGGCGAGAACTGATAGTCTCACCGAATATGCAAAATCGTCTTCTGGCCATATCGGCTGGTTGTCTGCTTCTGGCTTTGGGCTTCTCATTATGGTGGGTGACCCGTCCCCAAAGCCCTACTCCTGACCCACGGCTATTGACGTTTCAAATTGTTGAATTCGCAGTGTTGAAGGGTTGGGGAACGGATGATCATGCCGCGGCATTGGAACCGTTCCTGAAAAGTTGTGGCAAGCTCTCCACTTGGCCTAAGAACCGCACCTTGGGTGGAATTGGCGGTAAGGCTTCTGATTGGACCGAGGTTTGTGCGGCGGCAGACGTTTTGCAACCGGCGACAGCCGGACAGGCCCGGCAATTTTTTGAGCAACATTTTAAAGCCGTAGCGGTCTCCTCTGGAGATCGGACTGATGGACTGTTTACGGGTTATTTTGAGCCGGAGTTGCGGGGCAGCCGGGCCAAAAAGGCCCCTTATGTACATCCTCTCTACGGCGTACCGAGAGACTTGATTACTGCCGATTTGGGCGAATTCAGCGACAGTCTGAAAGGGCGGCGTATCGTTGGTCGGGTAAAGGGCAGCCGTATGCGCCCATTTCCCGAACGCGGACAAATCGAAGCGGGCGCCTTGGATGGCCGGGGTTTGGAGGTTGTCTACGTGGACAATCTCGTGGATGCGTTTTTTCTGCAGATACAGGGCTCTGGGCGCGTCCGTTTAGCAGATGGCGGCATGATGCGCCTGGGTTATGCCGGTAGTAACGGCCGGCGGTATTACGCCATCGGCCGGGAGTTGATAAAACGGGGCATTTTAAACAAGGCCAATGTTTCCATGCAATCCATTCGAACTTGGTTGACGGGCCATCCGGTACAGGGCCAGGCCGTGATGAACCTGAACCCAAGTTATGTATTTTTCCGAGAACTCACCGGTCCCGGACCCATTGGGTCTTTGGGTGTTCCGTTGACGCCGGGCCGCTCCATCGCTGTTGACCGGCAGTTAATCCCCCTAGGCGCACCCATCTGGTTGCAGGCCAGCCATCCAAATGCTGATGTAGCCGGTCCGGACCGGATGCTGCGCCGTCTGGTGCTGGCCCAAGATACCGGTGGTGCCATCAAGGGCGGAATACGAGGCGATGTGTTCTGGGGACACGGGGAGGACGCTGCCGCTATCGCAGGACGCATGAAGCATCCTGGAAGCTGGTTTATTTTGTTGCCTAATGCTCTGGCGGATCGGCTTTAAGGTGTTATAACCCAGCTCATGTCAAATCGGGTTTCGACAAAGGCGATCAATGTGGGGCTTTTTGCCACCTGTCTGGTGGATCTATTCCGACCCACGGTTGGGTTCGCTGCTGCAAAATTGATCGAAGATGCTGGCTGCCGGGTGCACGTGCCGGAACAAACCTGCTGCGGCCAACCAGCATACAATTCCGGCGACAGCCCCAATGCCCGGGAAATTGCACGGCGGTTGATCGAAAACTTTGAAACCTATGATTACATTGTTGTGCCCTCGGGGTCTTGTGGCGGGATGATTTCGTTACATTATCCCAAGTTGTTTGCCAATGATGCCGAATGGTGCCGTCGAGCAAGGTCCCTAGCGGCCAAGACATTCGAGTTAACCAGTTTTCTGGTAGATGTCTTGAAGGTCGAAGGGGTGGCTGCTGATTATGAAGGTACGGCAACCTATCACGACGCCTGCGCTGGCCTGCGCGAACTGGGGGTGCGCGATCAGCCAAGGGAGCTATTAGCCAGCGTAGAAGATTTGCAACTGACCGAGATGGCTGAGACCGAGGCCTGTTGCGGATTTGGCGGAACTTTTTGCGTAAAGTATGGTGACATTTCCACGGCTATCGTTATGCGAAAAACCACTAATGTGAAAAATGCCGGTGCTGACTTTCTGTTGGCAGGGGAGCTGGGCTGTCTGCTGAACATCGCCGGCCGCCTAAAGCGCGAGGGATCGGTGGTGCAAGTGCGCCACGTGGCGGAGATTTTGGCTGGTATGACGGACGATGTGCCGCCTATCGGCGAATACGATGTCGAGACGGATTGAGGGCGGGCAAATGGAATTCATGAAGCCCGATGCCTTCAAGGACAATGCTCGCAAAGCGATAGCGGACGAAAATCTGCAATCCGCCATGAACATGTTGAACGCTAGCATGATTCCCAATCGCCAAGGCGCGGTAGACAACTTACCTGAGTTCAACAAACTTTCCCATCGGGGTCGGGAATTGAAGGATGAAATTCTGGCGAACCTAGACTTTTATCTGGAGCGGTTCGAACGCAACTGCCGGGCTGCCGGCGGTCGCGTACACTGGTGCTCCACGTCGGATGAGGCCCGGGCAGCGGTGTTAGAGATTTGCCGTTCTGTTGACGCAAAATTGGTGACCAAGGGCAAATCCATGATCGCCGAGGAAATTCATCTGAATGAATTTCTTGAGCAAAACGGCATCACACCGGTCGAAACGGATCTGGGCGAATACATAATTCAGTTGGCAGAGGAACCTCCCTCTCACATCATTGGCCCCGCGATACATAAGACTAAGGATCAAGTTTCGGACCTGTTCCTTCAGCATCATGCTAAATTAGGCCGCACCGAGCGCCAGACCGAACCATCTAAGATGGTCAACGAGGCACGACAAATTCTACGAGAAAAATACTTCAATGCCGAGGTTGGGATCACCGGAGCTAACTATCTGATTGCCGAAACGGGCAGTTCCATAATCGTAACAAACGAAGGTAACGGCGATCTGACCCAGACCTTACCCAAGATCCACATCGTGGTGACATCACTGGAAAAAGTGGTGCCTACATTGGAGGATGCGACTACCCTGCTGCGCCTGCTAGCTCGTTCGGCTACAGGGCAGGAATTTTCTGCCTATACGACTATTTCAACCGGTCCTCGACGGGAGGGCGATCTTGATGGGCCCGAGGAATATCATGTTATCCTGTTGGACAACGGTCGCTCTGCCATGCTGGGCGGCGAGGCGCGGGAGATGCTGCATTGCATACGGTGCGGTGCTTGTATGAACCATTGCCCTGTTTATCAGACAGTTGGCGGCCATACTTATGGCACGGTTTATGTTGGCCCCATGGGGGCCGTCCTTTCGCCTGCTTTATTGGGAGTATCTAGCACCCGCCATCTGCCTTGCGCCTCCACCCTGTGTGGGCGGTGCGAGGAAGTTTGCCCGGTTTCCATTCCCCTGCCGCGTTTGTTGCGGCAATGGCGGGAACGGGCCTTTGAGGCAAGGGAAGTTCCTCAATTGGAACGGTGGGGCGTGGCCGCCTGGGCCTATTTCGCAAAACGACCATGGATTTATGGTCTAGGTGCTCGATTGGCCATGCGGGGTCTGGCTTTTCTGGGGCGGGACCGGGGTAGGCTGAGTAAGCTGTGGTTCGCTGGAGGCTGGACTGATGGTCGAGATCTACCGGCTCCGGAAGGTAAAACTTTTCAAGAACTATGGCGCAAGCGAAAAAGGGCGCGGACATCTTTATGAACAGCCGGGCGCAAATCTTGGACGCGATTCGACAATCTCTGGGTAGGCCGGAATTGAGTACGGACGCCAAGCGGACCCTGAACCAGCAGATCATGAAGCATCCTGCCAATCTGGTGCCGGCTCGGGCCAAGGGTGAACGCGCTCAACTGATCAAACAATTTCGGGACATGGCCCGGGCAGCTGCCTGCACGGTTGAAAAAGTCTCTGATCTGGTCTCTGCACCAGCCGCAGTATTGGAATATTTGCGGGCCAACAATCTACCTACGCAAATCACCTTGGCGCCGGACGAATGGCTCTGCGGACTGGATTGGAATAGCAATAATTTACTTGAAACTAAGATAGGGACCGCCGCCATTGACGACATAGTTTCTGTCACACCCGCTTTTGCTGGTGTGGCGGAAACCGGGACCCTTGTAGCTTCCTCTGGCAGTGCGCATCCCACAACTCTAAATTTTGTGCCCGACTATCATGTCGTTATCCTTCGCCATTCTCAGATTGTTGGGTCTTACGAAGAAGTTTGGGCCCGCCTGCGCAAGGCAAACAAACAGGGCCGGGGTTTCACCATGCCCCGCACTATCAACATGATTACTGGTCCTTCTCGCACCGCTGACATAGCTTTGACCATCCAACTGGGCGCCCACGGGCCACGCAGCTTACACATCATCCTGATTGATGACGAAGCCGGGTAAGAATAAGGAGACGGCGCACACCGTCTCGGGTGGCGACGCGTTGTTCGAGGCTGCTATGCGTGGAGCCAACCCCCTGCGGCAACGCCCCGCAAAGCCACCAATAAAATCGATTCCACCATCTGAGGAAAAAATCGACGTAGTTGGACTGCCGGCTGTTCCAGTGCGCCGACGGCCAGTCGCGTCCCCAGAGTTATCCGGTGGCGGTCTTGATAAACGCAGCGCTGATCGTTTGCGCCGGGGCCAAATGCGCATCGAAGGGCGTCTGGACTTGCATGGCCTCACCCAGGTTGACGCTCATCGCGCCGCGCATGCCTTCATTGTCGAATCGCACCGCACGGGACGGCGTTGTGTTCTGATCATCACGGGCAAGGGTGGCGTCCGCGAAGGCGATGACCTGGGCTTCATGCCTGACCGCGATATCGGTGTTTTGCGCCGCAACCTGCCCCGCTGGCTGACTGAGTCGCCCGTACGTCAGATGGTCCTACGCCTGGAGCCGGCCCGTCCGCAACACGGTGGCCACGGCGCCTTCTATGTTTTGCTACGCCGTAAACGTTAAAATAACAAAAAAATAGTAGCGAGATCATATAGAAAAAAGCCGAAGTTTTTATGGCACTGTCTAGTGTGGGCGGCGTGATCGCATCGAGAAGAACAAACTAAAATTTTGACATAGAAAGACCTTTTCACATCGAATACTCTGGTGCCGAATGTCTCTTCACTAATCGGGGTGACTGAATTCACGATATCTAAGTCCACAACGGTGTTCGGCAAGTATTTTTCAACATTTTGAACGCGCGTCGGTGATACATCATTCAGAATATCGGCTTAGCGGATGCTGAGGTTGTAGATCGTTGGAAGGGAACGTTAAATGGAATTGCGAGGTTCTTGTCATTGTGGAGCCGTTGCTTTCACGGTGACGTCGGCCGGGCCATTGCCCTATCAGCGCTGTTACTGCTCCATTTGTCGAAAGGCGGGTGGGGCTGGTGGCTTCGCCATCAACATTTTGGCAGACAACCGGTCGATGAAGGTTATAGGCCGGGAGCACATCCGTGAATACCGGGCACGGCGAAATGGTGCACTCTCTAAACACCGGCGCTATTTCTGTGCAGAATGCGGCAGCCATATGTGGGCCTGGCACGAAGACTGGTCTGATCTGGTGCATCCCCTGGCCTCTGTCATCGACACGCCCCTCCCCCGTCCCGACCATTTTGTGGATATCATGCTGAATAGTGCGGCGCCGTGGGTAACACTCTACGAGGGCGAAAATATCGAACACTTCCCCGAATATCCCGCAGAAAGCATTGAAGCTTGGCACAAACGCCACGGTGTCTGGGAAGGCTAGCTTTGGCTAGAGGGCTGACACCGTTCGGCGAACGGATCCGCGATTTACGGCGGGCTCATGGCGTCAATCAGAAAGAAATGGCACGGGACCTGCAAATCTCCGCCGCCTACCTTTCGGCCCTGGAGCGGGGCAAACGGGGCCGGCCATCACCTGTCTTGGTGGATCAGATATGCGGCTATTTTCATATTATCTGGGACGAGGCAGATGCCCTGCGCCGTTTGGCAAAATTGAGCCATCCGCGGGTGGTCATCGACACCAGCCAATGTGAAGCCGAGGCGACGGAGTTGGCCAACCGATTGGCAGAAAAAATTAACCAACTGCCACTGGTTAAGGTGAAAATGATGCTAGATCTGATGACCGGTTCTTAGGAACGTAATGCGATGACGAAAATATTTGGTGATTATGATCAAGCGGGTCTGGATGCGGAGTACGACAACCGCGCTAAGGTTCCCAACACTCTTTCCATGCTGAGGGGCTTTGCCCAGCATAGCTCGGATATTCGGAAAAGCATGACAGGTCACTTGGGAATACCGTTCGGCTTAGATTTTGAGGAGACCTTAGATATATTCCTTCCAACTAATTCCAGTAGCGGCCTGGCCCCGATTCAGTTCTTCATACATGGCGGCTATTGGAAGATGATGACAAAGGAAGACTTTTCCTACGTCGCCTGCGGCTTCACGCCAAAGGGCTGCGCAACCGCGGTGGTTAACTATGGGCTAATTCCCAGCATCGACATGGATGAATTAGTGCGCCAATGCCGTGCCGGATTGGCGTGGGTCTACCGGAATGCAGAAAGCTTCGGCGGTGATCCAGACCGCATTTTTATCTCGGGCCATTCTGCAGGCGGCCATTTGGTGGCAATGATGATGGCCACGCATTGGCCCGAGTTTGATCCCCAATCGCCCGCCTTGCCTGGGGATTTGATTAAGGGGGGCTGCGGCATATCCGGCTTATATGATTTGGAGCCGATCCGTCTGTGTTTCCTGAATGAAGATTTGAAATTGAGCAAGAATGAAGCCGACCGAAACAGTCCGGTGCAATTATGCCCTGCCGGACCGGCTCCGTTGGTGTTGGCTGTTGGCGGCGAGGAGGGACCGGAATATCTGCGCCAATCTGAGGATTTGGCTGCGGCGTGGCGGCGCTATGGGATTGATGTGGATGTGGTGGTACAGGAGGGACACGATCATTTTACTATGGTCGAACAATTGTCTGTCGCAGAAAGCAAGTTGAGTAAATTGATTTTGAAGCAGATGGACTGCGACACCTGAATGTTGCTTTGTTGGTGCCTAGGCTCAGGAGGGCGACTTCTCACAGCCGTAGTCGAAATGGGCTCAACGGATGCCGCTAAAGAGTGCAGTTGGCAAATTAACACAATCATGTTTGCAAGGCCCATTCGCGGCTGTTTTGAACATTGATTCGCCCTTTCATCCCGACCCAAGATTGGTGGGATAGTGAGGCGTTAACGTAATGAAGCGCTTAAACTGGTAACAACAATAGGTGTGTAAATGACGGACGATTTGGGGGCCTTCATTCAACATGATGACGTCAGCCTTCCGCCCCTTGGCGATGGACTGTTGTCGGGCCTGACCTTTGCGGCGAAGGATTTATTCGACATCGCTGGCCACGTCACAGGTGCGGGTAGTCCAGATTGGCTGGCCAGTCATGAGGCGGCAACAGTGACCGCCTCGTCGGTGACGAAATTGCTGAAGGCAGGCGCTGCAATGGTGGCCAAGGCACAGACGGACGAAATGGCCTTTTCTATCACCGGTCAAAACGCTCATTACGGCACGCCACAAAACATAAATGCGCCGGGGCGTATACCGGGAGGTTCCTCGTCTGGCTCTGCGGCGGCAGTGGCCGGGGGATTGGTGGATTTTGCCTTGGGTTCGGATACAGGCGGATCGGTGCGCATGCCGGCCGGCTTCTGCGGCATATACGGCATTCGCACCACCCAGGATCGGGTGCCTGTGGATGGGGTTCATCCCCTGGCCCCCAGTTTTGATACCGTTGGGTGGTTTAGCCGAAGTGGCGAATTACTTCAAAGTATTGGCCGGGTGCTATTGCCTGATGCTGGTCCGGCGCCGACGCCGGGATGTCTACTGATTGCGAATGACTGTTTTGCTTGTCTCGCGGATGGCGACCGCGCGGCCCTGACTATGGCTGTGGACCGAATCGCGGAATATTTCTCTGGACAGGGAGAAGTGTATATCAGCGATGATGGGCCCGACAAGTGGATGCCGCATTTTCGTACGCTACAGATGGCTGACGTATGGCAGACACATGGCGATTGGATAGAACGGTTCAAGCCAAATTTTGGTTCAGGAGTGGCGGAACGATTTGCAATGTCGGCGACTATCGTCCCGGCAGATATAGCGGCGAGCCGTCTGGTACAAGATGGCGTACGCCAACGCATGTCCGAGTTGTTGGGGAGTGGTGATATTCTTTGTCTGCCGACCGCCCCGGGAATCGCCCCGTTGCAGCAAACATCAGAAGCGGCCTTGGACGATTTTCGTTGGCGGGCCATGGGCCTGACCTGTGTTGCAGGATTGTCTGGCTGCCCGCAAATAAGTTTGCCCTTGGCCCATGTAGATAATTGTCCATTAGGCCTATCTCTGATGGCTGCGCCGGGCAACGATGAGGCTTTGCTAAATTTGGCAGCGGTGATTGAGCCTTAGCGAAATTTTCACTAAAAACCAAGCAATGGCAGCTATCGGGTGTCTAGTGTACTTGAGCCTAACAAATTTTGCCCCCTATCTCTTAAGCGGTTGGCACCGCGATTTGACCGCGTCCTCGCCAAGCAATCTCCTTGCGAAGAGATGACCAGAGAAGTAAAGCGTGTCGCCCTATGCGGCGTGGTCTTGGAAAGCAATGCATTTTCCCCCGTTGCTGTGGAAGGTGATTTTCGCCAGGAGTTGTATATAGAAGGCGAAGAATTATTGGCGGAAGCGCGCAAACCATTATCAATTGTGCCGCGCGAGATGGCCTCGTTCGTGCAAACCATGGATGCCACGGGATCTTGGCAGCCGGTACCCCTGCTTCTGACGGCCTGTCCGCCTTGGGGACCCATTGATAGTGCATTCTTCCAGAACTGCATGTCGGAAATTGTCGATGGGTTAGAGGATGCGGGAAACCTGGATGGTGTTTACATCGCGAATCATGGGGCCATGGTGGCGACCGATGACGGTGATCCTGACGGCGCCTTAATGACCGCGGTGCGTCGGGTCGTGGGAATTGGGACGGCCGTGATCGCCACCTTGGACCTGCACGCTAATCTGTCCCCGGAAATGGTCGCATCGACGGATAGCATCATTGGTTATCAGACTAATCCACACGTGGACCAAGTTCAGCGTGGTGAAGAGGCGGCGTTGTTGATGCGCAAGATGTTTAGTGGCTTGCGTCCAGTCCAGGCTATGGTCCGCCTCCCCTTGGTGCCGCCCAGCACAACTTTGCTGACTGCAGAAGGTCCATACGGTGATTTGATCAACTACGCCCAGCGCCGAGAAAGAGAGGAAGCAGGAGACATCACAAATGTTTCGGTGTTTGGCAATTTTGCATTTTCTGATACATTTAAAAACGGCCTATCCGTAGTGGTTACGGCCCGAAACGACCAGACCAGAGCTCAGGATTTAGCAAACGAAATTGCCACCCGAGCCTGGGATAACCGGGCCGCCTTTAGCCGCCAGATTATGTCTATAGAAAATGCCGTTGCTCTTGCTCTAGATGAAGACCGCCCACCGGTGATCTATTCGGACGCAGGCGATAATCCCGGCGGCGGTGGCGAGGGACGCACGACCTGGCTGCTGTCGGCTTTGGTATCGGCGGGAGCTAAGTGGGTCTATTTCGGGTCATTTTTCGACCAAGAATTAGCGGCGGAAGCGCATACCTTAGGTGAGGGAGTGGTGTTCGACGCCGTATTCAATCGAACCGGCGATACGGAATTCTCAAAACGCTTTTCGGTCCCAGCAGAAGTTTTAGCCCTGCATCATGGTGGTGTGGCAGGTCGACTGGGGGTCTATAAGAGCCGAAAATTAAACCTGGGCCTCTGCGCCGCACTCCGCATTGGTGGCGACTACGGTATCACCGTGACGGTTATTTCGGTTCGTAAGCAAAACGCTGATCCGGTTTTTTTTGAGATGTTCGGACTGGATATTGCCCGGGCGCATACGGTGTGCGTGAAATCCCGGGGTCACTTTCGAGCCGGGTATATTCCCTGGTTTCCAGCGAAACGGGTTTATGAAGTGGATACTCCCGGTCTAACATCACCTGTTCTTAGTCGGTTCGCCTGGCGCAACCTGCCCCGTCCCGTTTATCCATTGGATCTGAATACGACCTGGCTGCTGCCCGATTAGAAGGACCGGAAGAGGTTTTTATTTAGCCATCACAAATGCTTCCAAACAAAAGGATTCTCTTCAGGCTCTCCCCAAAGGGCCTCGCAACAACTGCCCTGGTAGAGCACCGGTATGCTGGTTGTCCCGAAGAACAACCTGGCCGTTAATCACCGTAGCTGAAATGCCGTCGGCCATTTGTTTCAGGCGTTGTGCTCCTGCCGGCAGGTCGTAGACAACGGTAGGCATGCAGGGACCGATGGTGTCAGGGTCGAAGACCACGATGTCAGCCGCCATGCCCTCTCGTAATAGGCCACGGTCGTGAAAGCCCCAGTTGGTGGCTGTGTCATAAGTGATCATGCGTACTGCCTGTTCCAGCGAGAATTCCCGGCGCTCGC
>CAZDQC010000102.1:0-12825 GCA_964507245.1 uncultured Rhodospirillaceae bacterium | reverse complement strand
TTGCAAGCCCCCGCCACTAAGTTGGCTGGTGTTATTCAGGCGCCCTCCTCGCAGTTGGCTCGGGTGCTTTCGGTCCAGGGATCCAAGGAAGAGGCGGCTTGATAGGTTGCCATAACCGTTCGAACTAGGAGTTAGAGAAAATGGCTGATTTAGAGAAGATTGCTGAAGAGTTGTCCGGTCTGACCGTCCTTGAGGCGGCTGATTTGGCCAAGTTGTTAGAGGATAAGTGGGGTGTTTCCGCCGCTGCGCCGGTCGCGGTGGCTGCTGCGGCGCCGGCCGATGGCGGCGCCACGGTTGAGGAGCAAACCGAATTTGACGTTATTCTGGCGTCCTTTGGAGACAAAAAAATCAACGTCATCAAGGAAATACGAACGCTAACTGGCCTGGGTTTAAAAGAGGCCAAGGATTTGGTCGAATCGGCGCCCAAGGAGATCAAGGAAGGTATTGCAAAGGAAGAGGCTGAAAAAATTAAGGAACAACTCGAAGGCGCTGGCGCGACCGTTGATATTAAATAGCCGAGATAGAGCGAAGAGATGTCATCTGCCGGCTAGGTTAGAAAATGTTTCTCCTGGCCAGCCGGCGGTGACACCTCATCGCACTATATCGATTGTTTATATTGACTTGTCTGAGAATTCGGGTAACAAGTCTGTATCTTGGTGTCTAAAAAATTTGGAAATCGGTACAAACGGGCGGACTGCTTCGGCGGTTGCGCCTAATTTCTCGTGGATAAGATGGCCCCGGACAAGGCCTTTGGTGGCCTTCGTGATGGATCCCTTGTTGTTCCACGGGAGGTGCCTTGCATCTGAACCTGTCCTGGTTTGCCTTTGGACAACGTTCGAAGACGATAGTTTTTTGGTTTTTTGGAAGAATTGGTGCTGGATGTTTGCCAATCCGAATGCCTGATTGCAGCATGGGGAAGACGTATGTCACTGAGTTTCACTGGTCGTAAACGCATCCGCAAATCTTTCGGTCGCATCTCTGAGGTGGCCGCTATGCCGAATTTGATCGAGGTGCAGAAAAGCTCTTACGATAAATTCCTACAAGCGGACATTCCAGAGGCTGAACGTGACGATACAGGCATAAACGGTGTTTTCCAATCAGTGTTCCCGGTTAAGGACTTCGCGGAGACGGCTGAGCTCCATTATGTGAAGTTTAATCTGGAAGAGCCGAAATATGACGTCGAGGAATGCCAGCAGCGTGGCATGACCTACGCCGCACCGTTGAAAGTCACACTACGCCTAATTGTTTTTGAGGTGGATGAAGATACCCAAGCGAAATCTGTCTTGGATATCAAGGAACAGGAAGTCTACATGGGCGACATGCCCTTGATGACTGACCATGGCACCTTTGTCATTAACGGTACAGAGCGGGTAATCGTTAGCCAGATGCACCGCTCGCCCGGCGTTTTCTTTGATCATGACAAGGGCAAAACCCACTCATCACGGAAATTCCTATTCGCGGCCCGTATCATCCCCTACCGGGGTTCCTGGCTGGATTTCGAATTCGATGCCAAGGATATCGTCTTTGTCCGCATCGACCGGCGACGCAAGCTCCCAGTGACAACCCTGTTACAAGGCATTGGTCTGAACTCAGAAGAGATTTTGGACTATTTTTACCGCAAGGTTGACTACAAGTTCGACGCTAAGAAGGGTGGCTGGCGCACGCTGTTTGAGCCGGAGCGTTTGCGTGGCTTACGAGCGCTACGCAATTATGTCAATGCCAAGAATGGCGATGTTGTGGTTGAGGCAGGTGAAAAAATCACTCCACGCCGGACCCGCAAGCTGATCGAGGATGGCGTTAAGGAGCTGCTGGTCACAGACGAAGACCTGGTATCCCGCTACGTGGCGGTCGACCTAATCGACGAAAACACGGGTCTGGTTTTGGCCGAGGCAGGCGATGAGTTAGATCTGGAACTGGTGGGTTCTCTGAAGGAAGCCGGCATCAACCTGATCCCCACTCTGGACGTGGACCACGTTACCATCGGCGCCTATATTAGAAATACGCTGATGGGAGACAAGAACTCGACGCAGGAGCAAGCTCTAATAGACATATACCGGGTTATGCGGCCGGGCGAGCCGCCTACTGTCGAAGCGGCGCAGAACCTCTTCAATTCTATGTTCTTCGATTCGGAACGCTATGACCTTTCCGCAGTAGGCCGGGTTAAGTTGAACGCCCGTTTGAGTCTGCAAACTGATGATACGGTGCGCGTTCTTCGTATTGAGGACATTATGGCCGTGGTCAAGACCTTGGTAGATTTGAAAGATGGCCGAGGCGATATTGACGACATTGATCATTTGGGCAATCGCCGGGTTCGTTCGGTGGGCGAGTTAATGGAGAATCAGTACCGCATCGGCCTGCTGCGTATGGAGAGGGCAATACGAGAACGTATGAGTTCAGTGGAAATAGACTCAGTTATGCCGCACGACCTAATCAATGCCAAACCGGCGGCCGCCGCGGTGCGAGAGTTCTTCGGTTCCTCGCAACTCAGCCAGTTCATGGATCAGACCAACCCATTGTCGGAGATTACACACAAGCGGCGCCTGTCGGCGCTTGGGCCAGGTGGCTTAACGCGGGAGCGGGCTGGGTTCGAGGTGCGTGATGTCCATCCAACTCATTATGGCCGTATCTGCCCGATTGAAACACCGGAAGGCCCCAACATTGGTTTGATAAATTCGTTAGCGACTTTTGCACGGATCAACCAATACGGTTTTATCGAAACGCCTTACCGCAAGGTCAAGGGTGGTCGGGTTGGCGGCCAAGTCTTTTATCTATCTGCTATGGAAGAGGGAAAATACACTATTGCCCAGGCCAACGCGGAACTGGACAAAAATGGCAAATTTGTTGCTGATTTAATCAGTTGCCGCGTCGGCGACGATTTCCAGATGACGGCGCCAGAGAATATTGATTATATGGATGTCTCGCCTAAGCAATTGGTCTCGGTGGCGGCAGCGCTAATCCCGTTTTTGGAAAATGATGACGCCAACCGGGCTTTGATGGGATCAAACATGCAGCGCCAAGCTGTGCCCTTGCTGCAGGCCGAGGCGCCTTTGGTCGGTACTGGGATGGAAGAAGTCGTTGCCCGAGATTCTGGTGTCTCCATCGTGGCCCACCGCTCTGGTATAGTGGATCAGATTGATGCTACGCGCATTGTTATACGCTCGTCTGAGGAAACCGACCTGTCGGTAAGCGGCGTAGACATTTACAATCTGTTGAAATTCCAGCGCTCGAACCAGAATACTTGCATCAACCAGCAGCCTCTGGTGAAAGTGGGCGATGAAGTGACCGCCGGTGATATTATTGCCGATGGTCCGTCCACGGAATTGGGCGAATTGGCTCTGGGCCGCAACGTCCTGGTCGCCTTCATGCCTTGGATGGGATATAACTTTGAGGACTCGATCCTGATCTCTGAACGTATCGTTCGCGATGATGTCTTCACATCAATTCATATTGAGGAGTTCGAGGTCATGGCCCGTGACACAAAACTCGGGCCGGAGGAAATTACCCGCGATATTCCCAATGTAGGTGAAGATGCTCTGCGCAATCTGGATGAAGCCGGGATTGTCTACATCGGCGCTGAAGTGCATCCAGGCGATATTCTGTGCGGCAAGATTACGCCCAAGGGTGAAAGCCCGATTACGCCGGAAGAGAAGTTGCTGCGCGCGATCTTTGGCGAAAAGGCGTCGGATGTACGTGATACATCCTTGAAACTTCCTCCCGGCGTTTCTGGAACAGTAGTCGAGGTGCGGGTGTTCTCCCGCCATGGCGTGGATAAGGATGAACGCGCTCTGGCTATCGAGCGGGACGAGATCGAACGTCTTGCGAAAGACCGCGACGATGAAATGGGAATCCTGGAGCGCAATACCTATGCCCGTCTGCGTGAGTTCCTCATTGGAAAGATCGCGTCGGACGGGCCTAAGAGGATTAAGGCTGACAGTCGCATCACCGAGGCTCTTTTGGCCGATATGAGCCGGGGCCAGTGGTGGCAGATCTCCTTGTCCAATCAAAAGGCCATGGATGAAATCGAACAGTTGAATAGGCAGTTCGACCTAGCCCGAAAGGAGTTGGAGGAACGCTTCGACAACAAGCTGGACAAGTTGCAACGCGGCGATGAATTGCTGCCTGGTGTGATGAAGATGGTCAAGGTTTTCGTTGCCGTGAAGCGCAAGCTACAACCGGGCGATAAAATGGCCGGTCGGCATGGCAACAAGGGTGTGATTTCTAATATCGTGCCGATCGAAGATATGCCGTATTTGGAAGACGGCACCAGTGTGGACATTGTGCTCAACCCTTTGGGTGTGCCCAGTCGTATGAATGTGGGCCAGATCCTGGAAACGCATTTGGGTTGGGCCTCAGCGGGTTTGGGCGAACAAATTGGGAATATGGTGGACGAGGTACGTCGTGGCTCCAAAATTGACGACCTTAAAAAGCGTCTCAAAATTGTCTATGGCGATGACCAATACAAGGCCACAGTGGCTGAGCTGAACGACAGTCAAGTCATGGAGTTGAGCCAAAATCTGCGCAAGGGGGTGCCTATGGCTACGCCAGTTTTTGATGGCGCTCACGAAGCAGATATCAACAATATGTTGGCGATGGCCGGGCTTAGCGACACGGGGCAATCCACTTTGTTCGATGGCCGTACAGGAGAGCCGTTCAAACGCCAAGTGACGGTGGGCTACATCTATATGCTGAAGTTGCATCATTTGGTGGATGACAAGATACATGCGCGGTCCATTGGGCCTTACAGCCTGGTCACCCAGCAGCCGCTAGGTGGAAAGGCGCAATTTGGTGGTCAGCGCTTCGGAGAGATGGAGGTCTGGGCCCTGCAAGCCTATGGCGCCGCCTATACGTTGCAGGAGATGTTGACTGTCAAGTCGGACGACGTTGCCGGACGGACCAAAGTGTACGAGGCCATTGTCCGCGGTGATGATGCGTTTGAGGCGGGCATACCGGAATCATTTAATGTCCTAGTGAAGGAAATGCGGTCCCTTTGCCTGAATGTAGAGTTATCGCAAAACACATATTGAGCCGGGGTAGATTCTGCTTTGGTCTTTGATGTCACGAGGCGGCTCCCATGGGCCGCCGCAAATGGGAGATAGACCCATGAATGAACTGATGAGAATTTTTGGCCCCGTTACTACGTCGGCAGCCGACAACTTCGATCAGATCAAAATCTCGATTGCTAGTCCCGACCGCATCCGGTCTTGGTCATTTGGCGAGATCAAGAAGCCTGAGACTATCAACTATCGGACTTTTAAGCCGGAACGTGATGGCCTGTTCTGCGCCCGCATTTTTGGTCCGATCAAGGATTACGAATGCCTTTGCGGCAAGTATAAGCGAATGAAATTCAAGGGCATCGTATGTGAAAAATGCGGTGTCGAAGTCACTTTGTCTAAGGTTCGGCGGGAACGTATGGGTCACATCGAACTGGCCTCGCCGGTCGCCCACATCTGGTTCTTGAAATCCTTGCCTTCGCGCATTGGACTACTTTTGGACATGACCCTACGTGATTTGGAACGGGTACTGTATTTCGAGCATTACGTAGTGGTCGAGCCGGGCTTGACACCTCTCGAACATCAGCAACTATTGACGGAGGACGAATATCTTGACGCCCAGGACGAGTATGGCGAAGACGCTTTCTCCGCTGGTATTGGCGCCGAGGCCATCAAGGAGATTCTCTCCACCGTTGACTTGGAGGTCGAACGCATCAAGCTGCGCGAGGAATTGGCCGAGACAACGTCAGAGCTGAAGCCAAAAAAGATCGTCAAGCGCCTCAAGTTGATTGACGCCTTCATAGAATCCGGCAATCGTCCAGAATGGATGATCCTTGAAGTCGTACCCGTGATCCCTCCCGAGCTACGCCCCCTGGTGCCCCTGGACGGCGGTAGGTTTGCTACCTCGGACCTAAATGATCTTTATCGCCGCGTGATCAACCGTAACAATCGTTTGAAACGCCTGATCGAATTGAAGGCACCAGACATCATTGTCCGCAATGAAAAACGCATGTTGCAGGAGTCGGTCGATGCCTTGTTTGACAACGGTCGCCGTGGCAGGGTCATCACGGGCGCCAACAAGCGACCTCTGAAATCCTTAGCAGATATGTTAAAGGGGAAACAAGGCCGTTTCCGCCAAAACTTGCTGGGCAAGCGCGTGGACTATTCCGGCCGCTCTGTCATCGTCGTTGGGCCAGAATTGAAGCTGCATCAATGTGGCTTGCCAAAAAAGATGGCCTTGGAACTATTCAAGCCTTTCATCTACTCGAATTTGGAGGTTGATGGCACTGCCGCCACCCTGAAGATGGCCAAGAAGCTGGTGGAGAAGGAGCGTCCGGAGGTTTGGGATATTCTGGAACGGGTGATCCGCGAACATCCGATCATGCTGAACCGGGCCCCTACCTTACATCGACTAGGTATCCAGGCGTTCGAGCCAGTATTAGTCGAAGGCAAGGCGATCCAATTGCACCCCCTCGTCTGTGCTGCCTTTAACGCAGACTTTGATGGCGACCAGATGGCAGTGCACGTACCGCTTTCTCTAGAGGCGCAGCTGGAAGCGCGGGTCTTGATGATGTCGACAAACAATATACTTTCTCCAGCTAACGGCAAACCAATCATCGTGCCGTCACAGGATATCGTTCTGGGTATTTATTTTCTTACAACGGAGATTACAGGTGGACCCGGCGAAGGTATGGCTTTCGCCAATGTGGCCGAGATTGAGCTAGCCTTGGAAGCAGGGGCAATTGCCCTGCATTCTAAGATCAAGGCACGTTATGACACCGTGAACGAGAATGGCGAACCGGTAACTCGGTTGGTGGAAACCACCGCTGGCCGGATGATGATTGCGAATATTCTGCCCTGTGACCCCAACGTACCATTTGATTTGATCAACCGGCTGCTAACTAAGAAAGAGATTAGCCAAATCATTGATGAGATCTATCGTCATTGTGGTCAGAAGGATACAGTGATTTTTGCCGATAAGTTAATGGAATTGGGCTTTCGTCATGCGTGTCTGGCAGGAATTTCTTTTGGCAAAGACGACATGGTCGTGCCAGAAAGCAAGGAAATGGTTGTTGATGACACTCGCGATCTTGTCAAGGAATATGAGCAGCAGTATCAGGACGGCCTGATTACCCAGGGTGAAAAATACAATAAAGTGGTCGATGCTTGGGCCCAGTGCACTGACAAGGTGGCGGACGAGATGATGAATATGATCTCTTCCAAGGGGCAGGACGATGGCAATATCAATTCCATTTGGATGATGGCTCATTCTGGCGCCCGTGGTTCTGCTGCCCAAATGAAACAACTGGCTGGTATGCGGGGTTTGATGGCAAAGCCATCGGGCGAGATTATCGAGACGCCAATCATTTCTAATTTCAAGGAAGGTCTCTCGGTATTGGAGTATTTCAACTCCACCCACGGTGCACGCAAGGGCCTTGCCGACACAGCCTTGAAAACTGCGAATTCCGGTTATCTGACACGGCGCTTGGTAGATGTTGCTCAGGATTGCACGATCGTAGAGGATGATTGCGGCACCGATGCGGGCATCACCATCAAGGAGGTAATTGAAGGTGGCGATGTCGTATCCTCGTTGTCCGAGCGTGTCCTGGGTCGCGCTGCTGCAGTTGATGTGATCGATCCGGTGACTGACAATATATTGGTCCCCGGTGGCACTATAATTGAGGAGGTGGAAGCAGAAATTCTTGAGCAGGCTGGTGTCCAGTCCTTGCTGATCCGTTCAGTCCTGACTTGCGAGAGCCAAGCGGGTGTCTGCGGCAAATGTTACGGCCGCGATCTGGCCCGAGGCACCTCGGTTAACGTGGGCGAGGCCATCGGTGTTATCGCCGCGCAATCTATCGGCGAGCCGGGCACGCAACTAACCATGCGCACTTTCCATATTGGTGGTACGGCGCAGGTTGCCAACCAGTCCTCGATTGAGGCGTCCTATGACAGCACAGTACGCATTGAAAACCGTGATGTGTTGACAGATTCCACCGACCGATTGGTCGCTATGGGCCGAGCTATGGAGCTGCTATTACTCGATTCCAACGACCGGGAACGAGCCCGCTATCGTATCCCGTACGGCGCCCGCCTGATGGTGGATGATGGCGACGAGGTGGTTAAGGGGGAAAAGCTAGCGGAATGGGATCCCTATACTCGTCCAATCATGACCGAACGAGATGGCATCGTGAACTACCGCGACTTGGTGGAAGGTACAACCATGCGGGAGGAGACCGACGAGGCAACGGGTATTTCCTATTGGGTCGTGGTGGATCATCGTGGCGGCAAGAAGGATACGGAACTTCGACCCCGCATCACACTTCGGGACAAGAAGGGCGAAGTTGTCATGTTACCCAACGATATGGAGGCCCGTTATTTCCTGCCCCCCGATGCAATTTTGTCGGTGGATGACGGTAGCCTTGTGCATGCTGGAGATGTGCTGGCCCGAATTCCCATGGCATCGGCCCGGACGCGAGACATCACCGGCGGCTTACCGCGGGTGGCAGAATTGTTCGAAGCGCGTCGTCCCAAGGATCATGCCATCATTTCAGAAAGCGACGGCTATGTTGAGTTTGGCCGGGATTACAAGACTAAGCGCCGCATTATCGTCCGGCACGAAGACGAAAGCATCGAACCTACGGAATATTTGGTGCCCAAGAGCCGGCATATCACGGTGCAGGAAGGCGATTTCATTCGCAAGGGCGAATACCTGCTAGATGGTAATCCTGCGCCGCACGATATTTTGAAAGTGCAGGGTGTCGAAGCATTAGCGGCCTATCTAGTCAATGAGATCCAGGAGGTCTACCGGTTGCAAGGCGTGAAGATCAACGATAAGCATATTGAAGTAATCGTCCGCCAGATGTTGCAAAAGGTAGAAATCGAAGATGCTGGCGAAACCACCTTCTTGAAGGGTGAGCAGGTTGACCGGGTGGAGTTGGAGGAAGTCAACACCCGTGAAATTGCCGAGGGTCGAAAACCCGCGACGGCATCGCCGGTCTTACTTGGCATTACCAAGGCTTCGCTGCAGACCCGCTCCTTTATTTCGGCTGCCTCGTTCCAGGAGACGACCCGTGTCCTGACTGAGGCTGCTGTAGTGGGCAAGGCTGACGATTTGGTTGGTTTGAAGGAGAATGTTATTGTCGGCCGGTTGATCCCGGCGGGTACTGGCGCGCACTTGAACGAACTGCGACGCATCGCCCAGGAACGGGACGCCGAGATTGAGGATGCCCGTCCTGACGCCTTGCCTGAGGGTGAGGAGATGGAGGTTGCTTCCGGCGACGACTAGCGCCGCCAATATGGTTTGAATCAGCCGGCGTCGGCATTGCGCTGATGCTGGCTTTTTCGCCATTACTTCACGCTGGGTTTTAAATTGTCAGAAATCCAAGAAAACCGGCATTGGTGCAGTGCAAAAAAAAGCTAATACGGCGTTACTTTTCGGTTGACGCGGTGGGGGTGCATAAATAGTATCCGCCAACTATTTCGCGGCAGGTGGTAGCCGGTGTTCTGGATGGCGCGGCGCATATTCGGTGTGTCATTCGCGGCTAAACACTGCGGCAGGAACTAAGGAAGACATCGCTAACGCGTTTGATTATTTGGTCCAGTTGGAACTGGGCAGGGGCGTTTGTTCGGCTGACGACACCGTTGTGCGGAAGCGCATCGCAGTAAGCGAGAGCACTTCAGGGATTGTACGGCGGCACTTTTTTGAACCGAGACCACGCGGCCGTGTTCGTTTTGTCTTCCTGATCGAACTCGAACGAATATGTAGACGCAGTCTAAAGGACCTATAGCGCATGCCGACGATCAACCAATTGATCCGCAAGCCGCGGCAAAAGCCTAAAATTCGCAACAAGGTGCCAGCCCTCGAGGCCTGTCCGCAAAAGCGTGGGGTTTGCACCAGGGTCTATACCACTACGCCAAAGAAGCCTAATTCAGCCTTGCGTAAGGTTGCCCGCGTGCGCCTGACCAATGGCTACGAAGTGACTTCCTATATTCCTGGCGAAGGCCATAACCTTCAGGAACATTCGGTGGTCATGATCCGGGGCGGCCGAGTGAAGGACTTACCAGGTGTGCGCTACCATGTCATTCGCGGCGTGCTGGACACCCAAGGCGTCAAGGACCGCCGACAGCGTCGCTCCAAATACGGCGCCAAGCGTCCGAAATAGGGGAGGAATATTATGTCCAGGCGACATCGCGCGGAAAAACGCGAAATTCTGCCCGACGCGAAATTTGGTGACCGGGTGTTGACTAAATTCATGAACAGCCTGATGGTGCATGGCAAAAAGTCGGTGGCAGAGAAAACACTTTATGGCGCCCTTGACCAGATTGAGGAAAAGGCACGTCAAGATCCCGTACAAACCTTCCATCAAGCTCTGGAAAATGTGAAACCGTCCATTGAAGTCCGATCCCGGCGTGTCGGTGGTGCCACCTATCAAGTGCCGGTAGAAGTCCGCGCTGACCGGAGCCAGGCCTTGGCTATTCGTTGGGTGATCGCGGCGGCGCGGTCCCGTTCAGAAAATACCATGGAGGAGCGCTTGTCCGGTGAACTACTTGATGCTGCCAATGCGCGCGGCAGTTCCGTGAAAAAACGGGAAGATACCCATCGCATGGCGGAGGCGAACCGGGCCTTCTCCCATTACCGCTGGTAGGACCGCGGTCGCGGCTCAAAGGAATTTCTGACGATGGCTCGTTGTACTCCCCTCGAACGATACCGAAATATTGGCATCATGGCACACATCGATGCCGGCAAGACCACCACCACAGAACGCATTCTCTATTATACCGGCCGCAGCCACCGCATCGGCGAAGTCCATGATGGTGCCGCCACTATGGACTGGATGGAGCAGGAGCAGGAACGTGGCATCACTATCACCTCCGCCGCAACCACTTGTGACTGGCTTAAACATCGTATAAATATCATCGATACCCCAGGTCATGTGGACTTCACTATCGAGGTGGAGCGTTCTTTGCGCGTCCTTGACGGCGCGGTCGCAGTATTTGACTCTGTTGCTGGTGTCGAGCCGCAATCCGAAACTGTTTGGCGCCAGGCTGATAAATACAACGTTCCCCGTATCTGCTTTGTTAACAAAATGGATCGCACGGGAGCGGACTTCCATCGCTGCGTCGATATGATGGTAGAGCGCCTGGGAGCGGCACCTCTGGTGTTGCAGCTGCCTGTCGGCACAGAATCTGATTTTGCCGGCGTCGTGGACCTGCTAAATAATCGAGCGATCATCTGGGAAACGGAAAACCTAGGCGCCAAATTCGATTATGTAGATATTCCCGACGAATTGAAGAATGAGGCTGAGCACTTCCGTGCTCGCTTAATTGAGACGGCGGTTGAACAGGACGACGATGCTCTGGAGGCCTATCTGGAAGGTAACGAGCCGGACATAGTAATCCTGCAACGGTGTATTCGGAAGGGTACTTTAAACGGCGCATTTGTACCGGTGCTATGTGGAAGCGCCTTCAAAAACAAAGGCGTGCAACCTCTATTGGATGCTGTGGTGGATTACCTGCCCGCGCCTACTGATCTAAAAGGCATGGTCGGCAGCAATCCGGCAAAAGATACGGAAGTTATCCGCACTAGTGACGATTCCGAACCGTTCTCGGCTCTGGCTTTCAAGGTTATGACCGACCCCTTTGTAGGATCTTTAACGTTTGTGCGGGTGTATTCTGGTACCCTTGAAAGTGGCAGCACGATCATAAACTCCGTCAAGGGCAAGCGGGAGCGTGTTGGCCGCATGTTGTTGATGCATGCCAATAGTCGCGAAGACGTGAAGGAGGCTCGTGCCGGCGATATACTCGCCCTTTGCGGCTTAAAGGATACGACCACTGGGGACACGCTCTGTAATGCCTCAAATCAAGTGGTTTTGGAACGTATGGAATTTCCCAATCCGGTGATTGAAGTCGCCGTGGAGCCTAAGACCAAGGTGGATCAGGAAAAAATGGGTGCTGCGCTGAAACGCCTAGCTGATGAAGATCCTTCGTTCCGGGTCACCTCGGACATGGAAAGCGGCCAAACCGTGATCAAAGGTATGGGCGAGTTGCATCTGGAAATTCTGGTCGACCGTATGAAGCGGGAATTCAAAGTAGATGCCAATGTGGGCGCACCGCAAGTGGCCTATCGGGAAACAATTGGGAAATCAGCTGAATTGGATCATACCCACAAGAAACAAACCGGCGGCTCGGGTCAGTTTGCCCGCATTAAACTGGAGCTGGAGCCCGGTGAAGTTGGTTCCGGTGGACAGTTCGAAAGCAGGATTATAGGCGGTAACGTGCCCAAGGAATATATCCCTGGTGTGGAGAAGGGTATCTCCGCCGTTGCAGAAGGTGGCGTCCTGGCTGGCTTCCCTCTGATCGATTACAAAGTGACCTTGGTGGATGGTGCTCATCATGATGTCGATAGTTCTGTTATGGCCTTCGAAATCGCCGCACGCACCGCTTTTCGGGAATTGGTGATGTCGGCCAAGCCGAAGTTGCTTGAGCCTATTATGCGGGTTGAGGTTGTCACACCGGAAGATTACGTGGGCGACGTGATGGGTGATTTGAATCGCCGCCGTGGCCACATCACTGGTACAGTGCCGCGGGGCAATGCTCAGGTGGTTGGCGCTATGGTGCCGCTCGCAAACATGTTTGGCTACGTAAATAACTTGCGCTCGGCAACCCAAGGCCGTGCGCAGTATACAATGCATTTTGATCACTACGAACAGGTACCGCAGGCGGTGTCGGACGAAGTCCGTGCCAAGCTTGCTTGAAAGAAAGAGATGGTCGGAGAATAAGCCCATGGCGAAGGAAAAATTTGAACGTACGAAGCCCCATTGCAACGTTGGGACGG
>CAZDQC010000101.1:0-12883 GCA_964507245.1 uncultured Rhodospirillaceae bacterium | reverse complement strand
CCAATCCACCCGCCAAGCCGCAGCCTGACAGAGACGTTGAAGGAGGACTGCGAACTTGTTCTGCTTGCTGAAGAATTGGAATTCACGGAAGGCTTCATCGGCGAACACATTACCGATGGTGCCGAAAACATTACCTCGCCTCTCATATTTATCGCCTGGCTACTGCGTGAGACTACTCGGATTAAGTTGGGAACGGGAACCGTCAATCTGCCCATTCATCACCCCGCGGTCGTGGCGGCCGAAGTCGCCATGGTCGATCACATGGCAGAAGGCCGCTTCCTCTTCGGTATCAGTCCCGGGGGGCTGATATCCGACGCCGAGGCCATGGGTGTGCTGGATAACGACCGCACGGCCATGTTTCTAGAAGCCATAAATCACATTCTTGCCATCTGGGAGGGTGATCCACCCTATAACCTAGAAGGTGAATTCTGGAATATCTCGACCGGACGGACAGTTATTCCTGAACTTGCCCAAGGCACAATGGCCAAGCCCTACCAACGACCTTATCCTCCAATCGTTGTCACCGCGGTGGCACCCTTTTCCCAGGGCGTGGCTGCGGCGGCAGAACGGGGTTGGGATCCAATTTCCGCTAATTTTCTGCAGCCCCAGTGGGTCAAGACCCATTGGCCCAAATATGTAGAGGGTTGTGGCCAGGGTGGTCGCGTTGCGGACCCCGCAAAATGGCGCGTCGCGAAGAGCATTTTTGTAGCCGACGATGCTTCAACGGCCGAGCGGTATGCCACGGAGCCCCAAGGGCCCTACCACTTCTATTATTATTCGTTGTTTACGAAACTGCTCCGTGTCGGCCGAGCCAATCTTTTTAAAACTGACCCGGACATGCCTGACGATGCCCTTAATCTGGAGACCATTGTCGACCAACTGGTGATCCGGGGCACAACTGATCAAGTAGTTGATCAAATCCTCGCCTACCGAGAGAACATAGGCGATTTTGGAACTCTGCTCTATGCTGGCCACGATTGGACCGACAAAGATCTCGCGCGTCGTTCCATGGTGCTGATGGCGGAGGAAGTCATGCCCCGCGTTAACGCGGCCATCGGCGCGTAATCGACTAGTTGCCGTTAACTTTACCTAGAGCCATCAGAATTCGCTCTGGTGTAGCTGGATGCGTGTTCAGACGTACATTTAGCGGCATCAACGCATCGTTGATGGCATTGAGAACAGCAGCAGGGGCGCCCGCGGTTCCAGCTTCGCCAGCGCCCTTTGCGCCAAGTTCGGAATCCTCAGTCGGTGTTTCCACATGCGCGACTTCGATGTCGGGCATCTCTGCGGCCATGGGCGTAAGATAATCCATCATTGAACCGTTCAGAAGCTGCCCCTGGTCGTCGTATAAACAATGTTCGAACAGCGCGCCGCCAATGCCTTGTACGACGCCGCCACGGATCTGTTCGTCCACTAATTGCGGATTAATCACCGTGCCGCAGTCCTCGACTACCCAGTGTTTAATTAGGTTTACGAATCCCGTCTCGATGTCAACTTCAAGCCAGGAGGCTTGAATGCCGTTGGTAAAAGCAAATGGGTAAAGTTTCGGGACGTAATGCCGTGTAGCGACGAGTTCGCTTTGAAAGTCCTTGGGCAAGGTGTCCGCACGATAGTAAGCAATTCTACCAACTTCATCTAACCCTATGCGGTCGTTACCATTGACCTGATCAACGACGCGGCCTTCACGAATATCCAGTGTGACCGGCTCGGCTTGCAGGATGATGCCCGCTACCTTGAGAATATTTTCCCTCAACGCCTTGCCCGCCTGCACCGCCGCCTCGCCGCCGATGCCAGCAGCTCGGGATGCCCAAGTGCCGCCGCCATAGGGGACTACATCGGTGTCGCCAGTAATAACCCGAACCTTGTGGATTGGGACACCTACGGATGTGGCAGTAACTTGGGCCATTACTGCCTCGGCCCCTTGGCCCTGTTCAGTGACACTCGTGGTGCAAATGACATTACCCTTAGCATCAAGCCGCAAAGTGCAACCGTCTTGGGCTGAAATGCGGGCGCCGCCGACGCCGTAGAACATAGCGCTCGGATTTGTCAGTTCGATGAACGTGGCGATGCCAATACCGCGATATTTGCCCTGCTCGCGGAGATCTGCCTGCTCGGCCCTCAAGCCATCGTAATCCATCAATTTGACCAGGCGCTCCAGGGCACGATGATGAGACAGGCCTTCAAAACTAAGTCCGGTCGCGGCTGTGCAGGGGTAAGCATCATCGGGTATCAGATTACGCCTGCGAACCTCGATCGGATCCATGTCTATAGCTGCAGCAGCGGCATCGACCAAGCCTTCTGTTACAGCTGTAGCGATGGGATGACCTACGGCCCGGTACTGGCACATGGGTACTTTGTTTTGAAATACTACTGCAGTTTTGGCGCGGTAATTGCCACAGGTGTACTGGGCACCTGTCAAGTTGACAATCTGATTTGCCTCGATGCCGCTTGTTCGGGGATATACCGAATAGGGACCTATACCGGTAAGGTCGTCGATCTCAAATCCTAAAATCTGACCGCTTTCGGAGATTGCCATGCGCCCCTTAATGCGGTGGTCCCTGGCATGGATATCTGTGAGAAAGGATTCCAGTCGGTCGGCAATGAACTTTACTGGCCGGCGCAGCATGACACTTAAGGCTGCTGTAGCCATTTCATCAGCGTAGGTATGGACTTTAATGCCGTAAGAGCCGCCCACGTCGCCGCAGATAATGCGTACGTCGTGTTCTTCCAGTCCTAGATGCGTGGCGAAGATGTTCTGCATCATGTGCGGTGCCTGGCAGGAATGGTGCACCGTTAATCGGCCCTCGGCGGGCTCGTAGCTGGACAGGATTGCGCGCGGCTCTAACGTAACGCCAGTGTGACGGCCAAAGGAGAATTCCTGGTCAACAACCGTGCCGGCAGTAAACGCCGCATCCACGTCGCCTGCCTCAAAATATCGCTCCCAGGCAAGATTGTCACCGAGGTCCGGGTGAATGACAGGGGTTTGATCATCCAGGGCTGTTTCCATATCGGCCACGATGGGTAGTTCAGTCCATTGTACCTGGACGGCGTCCGCGCCGTCTTCGGCCTGGGCACGGGTTTCGGCCACCACGGCGACGACTGCCTCCCCTTGCCAACAAGCCTTGCGAATGGCAATGGCGTGTTGGGGCTGAGATTTCAGGCCAGCCAAATGGCTGAGCACACCGACCCAGGGCGTGCAATATTCCGCCAGTTCCGCACCAGTGACCACGGCGACGACGCCCGGTTTATTCATGACGGCATCGGTGTCGATGCCGTCAATGCGCGCGTGGGCATAGGGTGATCGTACAAATGCCACATGCACCATGCGTGGCAGGCGGATATCATCCACGTAACTGCCGCGTCCTTGCAGCAGGCGCCGCACATTGGGCCGGGGCACGCTGCGGCCAATATAGCTGTTCGGCCGATCAAGGATGGCATGCAGAGGGTTGTCGCTCATGACGTAGCCCCGTTGCGGGCGGCGGCTACGCTTTCAACGGCATCTACTATGGCTTGGTAGCCCGTACAGCGGCAGTAGTTACCGGAGAGGTAAGCACGGATTTCTTCTCGACTGGGGTCCGGGTTGTCGGCCAATAGAGCCTGCGCCGTGAGGAGCATGCCAGGTGTGCAATAGCCGCATTGCAGTGCATTCAGGGCATGAAAGGTGGATTGCAAGTCGGCCAATTCATGGCTATCGGATAGGCCTTCAATGGTTTCCACCGTGGCGCCGTCGGCCTGCCCCACCAAAACGAGACAGCCGCGAACAATATCGCCATTCAGGCGAATGGTGCAGGCGCCGCAGGATCCGTGCTCACAACCGATATGGCTGCCGGTCAGCTCCAGGTTATAGCGCAGAAAGTCAACCAGGGTTTGCCGTGCCGGTGCGCGGGTTGCAACATCCAGGCCGTTGACGGACATCTGGATATCGATCATCGGTTCCATTTTGTGTTCCTCACGCTGCCATACGATAGAGAACTCGTTTCGCCAAGACGTTGCAATGGTGCAACTTGGTTTGTTCACTGCAGCCCGGTTGGCCAACGGGGAGGATATCGTTGCCAATGAGGGCGACTGCCTCCTCGATGTTTGCTTCCGATAGTTCTTTGCCCTCTAGATTTTGCGCGGCTGCGATTGCCAGCGCAGGTTTTTCGCCGGCGGCAAAGTACGCTAAGCGCAAATCGTAAACGCAACCATTATCAATTCGTCCCAGTGCCGCCAGGCCCGCTAGGGCATAATCACCGTGGCGGCGGGCCAGTTCATCGAACTCGGTCCGGTATCCGGGTGCGAGGACGGGCACCTTGACAGTTCGAATAATTTCGCTCCGCTGTAGTGCGGTTTCAAATGAACCGGTAAAAAAATCTGCTGCGTCCATATTCCGCGTATCATTAAGGCCTTCGATCTCCAACTGACCTCCTAAAGCAATCAGGCAAGCAGGCAGTTCGGCCGCTGGATCAGCCAGTGCAAGACTACCACCAATGGTGCCTCGGTTTCGGATCGCGGGATGAGCAATATGAAGAGCGGCTTCCTTAAATAGCGGCGCCGCCTTGGAAATTATTTGTGAGGAAACTATATCGCAATGGCGTACCAGGGCGCCTAATCGCAGCCAGTCACCGTCAATGGAAACTTCTTTCAGTTCAGACAGCTCGCCAATATCAACGACGTGGCTGGGAGCAACCAAGCGCATGTTGAGCATGGCCACCAAACTTTGACCACCGGCAAGAACAACCGCATCCGGATATTCGTCGAGTATAGCCAACGCATCTTCTACGGTTGCTGGCCTAACATAGTTGAACGGAGTCGGTTTCAAAGAATCCTCTCAATCCGTCGCGCCATAAGTTGGTCTAAACAACCACCTGACAGCCATTCTAATGTATTACGGTTAGTTGGTCGGTTATAGGCAACTTTAAATCTATTTAAACCCCAGACTGTTGGCGGCGCAACTGCCTCCAATAGGTAGATGTAGATAAGCCGAAATAACCGCCGTGCACTAGCCGTGAGTTATTGCTCTTTAGTATCTTTCCATGTTGTAATACGCCACGTAAAAATTCGCTAGAATACTGATTAAGTACTTTCGGCAGGTAAGTGCCTAACCGAGCAAAGGGGAATTTTCAATGTTTGAAAAATTTGGGAAGATACGCCGTAACTTAGCGTTAGCAGGAGTGCTGGGTATTACTCTGATATTCGCTCAGGCCCTGATGACAACAGTAACGAAGGCAGCTGAGCCGATTAAAATTGGGTTCAGCATGGCTCTAACCGGACCTCTCGCCGGGGGCGGTAAACAGGCCTTGGTGTCAATGGAAATGTGGGCTGAAGATGTAAATAAAAAGGGTGGCCTGCTCGGTCGTCAAGTGAAACTAGTTTATTATGACGATCAAACGAATCCCAAAAACGTTCCTGGAATTTATGCAAAATTACTGGATGTAGATAAGGTGGATTTTGTTGTATCCGGTTATGGTACTAACCTCATCGCACCGGCCATGCCAGTCGTAATCCAAAGGGACTTAGTTTTCATGGGTCTTTTTGGAATGAACAACAACAAAAAATGGAAATATGATAAGTATTTCCAGATTTTGCCTTCCGGCCCAAATCCAGCAGTTGATTTTTCACGTGCGTGGTTCGATACGGTGATGGCTCTAAGTCCAAAACCTAAATCGATTGCATTCGTTGCGGCTGACGCAGAATTTGCGAGGAACTTAAAAGAAGGTGCTGTCACTAACGCAAAAAGGCTAGGCCTGAAAATCACCTACAATAAGAACTATAAGCCAGGCACGCCGGACTACACTCCTATTATTCGTGCAGTTAACGCAACAAATCCCGATGTTATCTATGTCGCCAGCTATCCGAATGGATCAGCGGGAATTACCCGAGCCGTCAGCGAAGTTGGAACGAAAGCAAAGGCCTTCGGCGGAGGAATGGTGGGGTTGCAGTTCTCTGGTATTATGAAAGGCCTCGGCCCGAAACTAAACGGGATACTTAACTACGACTTTTACGTCCCAGAGCCAAATATGACCCTGTATCCGGGCGTTACGGATCTGTTAGCTCGTTACCAAAAAGTGGCACCTTCCAGGAAGGTTGACCCTCTCGGATATTATTTGGCTCCATGGTCCTATGCTTACTTGCAAGTTTTAGGAGATGCCGTTAACGCCGTGGGTAAAATTGATCATGCTGCCATTGCAAAGCACATACATGCGACGGAGTTCAGCACTGTTGTAGGCAAGGTCAAGTTCGGCAAAAATGGCGAATGGGCAAATGGCCGAACTCTTACAGTTCAATGGCAAAATATTAAGAAGCAAAACGATCTCGAGCAGTTTACCAAGTCGGGCATTCGTAAGATCATGGCGCCAGCTGCATTTGCGACTGGAACTGTCAAGCCATTTAACGCCTTGCGTTAATAATTACTTCGGCTTTTTGAAATGTTAGCGGGTGGGTGACCATCCGCTAACATTGATTTTTGGGGACGGTTTCCTTGTTTTCCTTTGAATTACTCATTAATGCCATTGTGATTGGCATTCTGCTCGGTGGTTTCTATGCCGCATTAAGCATAGGGTTATCGATCTCGTTTGGTTTACTTGATATAGTAAATATCGCTCATCCTGCCTTTATTATCCTCGGCGCTTTTGTTTGTTTTATTTTTAATTCACACTACGGGCTTGACCCTATTTTGGTAGGGATAATATTTTCCCCGGCATTTTTTCTATTAGGATTACTAATTTACCGGATTTACTACGAACGGTTTGAAAAAACGGGGGCAGAAGCTTTACGCGGCCTAGCATTTTTTTTCGGCCTTATGTTTATAATAGAAGTAATATTGATTATGTATTTCGGCGTAGATTATCAAATGGTCCAAGCCGGTTACATCGACTACAAGGCTATTTTTGGCGTAATTGATATTCCGTTCCGTATGTTTGTTCCGTTTGTTGTCGCGATGATCATGACTATCGGACTCCAATTATTTTCTTCTAGAACTTTTTTTGGCCGCGCGATGCAAGCCGTTGCTCAGGATAGCATTGCACTCAGGTTGATGGGAATTGATCCGGTAAAAATCAAGAGGATTGCTTTTGGCATATCATTGGCTACGTGTAGTATAGCCGGTGCATTACTGGTCATTGTAATTCCCATCGAGCCGTCAGTAGGTAGGCTATATATTGGCCAGGTATTCGCCATTGTAGTACTCGGAGGTTTAGGATCACAGAGCGGCACGTTAATCGCGGCCATGCTGCTTGGACTGGTGGAAAGTCTTGTTACAACCTTTTTTGGACCCTCTTGGTCACCGGCGGTCGCTTTTGGTGCATTAATATTAGTTCTGGCGTTTAAACCTACTGGTATTTTGGGTCGGGTAGGGGATACAAGAGGGTGAGAAATAAACGCTTCTATCTCGCAATTGGGACCTTATTTATTCTCAGCTATTTAGCAACTGCTTTCGTTGACAACCAATATTATTTCTTTGCTGGATTTGCCATCCTCCAGCTGATGGTTATGGCTCTAGCGTGGAATATTCTTGGGGGCTACGCTGGCTATGTAAATTTTGGCAGTGCCGCGTTTTTTGGACTAGGAGCATATGCGGCGATTGTTGTATTGCAGTTGTTCGACGCGAATTTAATTACCCAGATTGTCGTAGGTGGATGTTTTTCTGGGTTAGTCGGCTTTGGTACCGGCTACCTCACCCTGAGATTACGCGGTGTGTATTTTGCTATTGCAACCCTCGCTTTACTGATTGTTTCAGAGACATTGATTGTCAACTGGGATTATGTTGGTGGCGCAGCTGGTGCATATGTCCTACCAAAGAGGAATCCTAGTATTTTAGGTGTTTTGATAGTTGGAAAGGAGGGAGCTCTGTTTGGGAACTACAAGGAGTTGCTTTTTTTCCTGATGTGTACAATCGCTCTCGCAACAGTTGTAATATGCCGGTTTGTTGAAAATTCTAAATTTGGACGAGGACTAGCAGCTCTCAGAGATAACGAAGAGGCTGCTGAAAGCATGGGTGTTCCAACACTCAAGTTAAAGTTAATTGCCACCTCATTAAGCGCATCAATTATGGGTGTTACGGGTGGTATCTTTCCATATTACATGACATTTATTGATCCAATTTCTGCTTTCAACCTTGATATATCGGTCAACGCGTTAGCAATGCCTCTTATTGGTGGTACCGCGAGTTGGCTTGGGCCAGTGCTTGGAGCTCTCGTCCTGGGTACGTTGCAGCAAGTTGTAACCGTTACAATCTCCTCGTCGGTAAACCTTTTAGTTGTCGGCCTGTTTCTAGTGGCCTTTGTAATTTTTGCCCCTGGCGGATTTCTTGGATTGATAAATAAATACTGGAAGCGTGGGGAATAAATGCCATGCTAAAAATTAGGAATTTGACAAAAAACTTTGGCGGCTTTACGGCATTATCAGATATTAATCTTGAAGTAGAACCAGGCGAGCGATTAGGCTTAATAGGACCAAATGGCTCCGGTAAAACAACTCTAATTAACTGTGTTTCAGGTGCCATACAGGACTATGATGGGGAAATTCATTTTAATAACGATAATTTGAACTCCCTTGTAGCTCATAAAAGAACAAGAAAGGGGATTTCGAGAAGTTTTCAAATTCCCAAACCGTTCAGTAGTATGACGGTAAAACAAAATCTTCTGATCCCGCTTGAATTTGCGGTAGGTCTGGACCAGTTGGGCAATTTTTCTATAGAGGAGCAAGCCGATAAAATCATAGAAGAATTGGGCCTAAGCGATAAATCTAACCAATTAACAATAGGTCTAACCCAAATTGAAATGAGAAAGCTTGAGCTTGCAAGGGCGATGGCCGTAAAGCCAAAGTTGCTGATCTCAGATGAAACTATGGCCGGGCTCTCCAGTTCCGAGGTGGATGATATTTTAACGATATTGATTAGTCTAAACGAAAAAACAAAAATTACGATTATTATGATTGAGCACATAATGCATGCCGTTATGGGTTTCTCGGAGAGAGTAGTTTGTTTAGACGCAGGAAAAATAATTGCGAACGCAACGCCAGGCGAGGTAATTAAATATCCGGCCGTAGAGAAGGCTTATTTGGGTGAGTAAACTTATAATTGAAAATATTAGCGCTGGTTATGGTGCAGTCCAGGTTCTGCATGAGGTCAGTCTTCATGTTAATCCCGGCGAAACAGTAGTGTTATTAGGTACTAATGGGAATGGAAAAAGTACACTCTTGAAATCCGTTATGGGTCTAATAAGTCCTAGCAATGGAGTTATCGGATTGGAAGTTGACGGGCGAAGAACCGAGTTAATTGGCAAGAAGACCGAAGAGATAGTAGAGATGGGAATAGCTATGGTTCCTGAAGGACGGCGGCTATTTTCGCTTCTCTCTGTTGAAGAAAATCTTATGTTGGGTGCTTACCGTGACGTCGCACGAAAAAAAATACATGATAATTTGGATTTTTGCTTTACGACATTTCCACGCCTCAAAGAAAGACGGAAGCAGCAGGCCGGTAGCCTAAGTGGTGGTGAGCAGCAAATGGTCGCCGTCGCGCGTTCCTTGATGAGCAATCCCACTATTTTACTCGTCGACGAGCCCTCCGTCGGCTTAGCACCAATTCTAGTTAGCCAAATGATTTCCAAAATCAAGGAACTAAAGGAGATGAAAAACCTCACAGTTCTGATGGCAGAACAAAATTTTAATCAAGCGATAAAGATTGCCGATAGAGGCTATGTAATAGTTCACGGTAAAATGGCACTTTCCGGCGAAACAGCCAAAGTGCTAAGCGAGAATGATTTGGTCAAACAATATTATCTTGGCGTTTGAAATAATTTCGACTTGTCGTTGGGGGAGGGTATGACCTTACCTAAGGAGCGTGTTCCCTATTCCGCAATTGTTGATCGCCCCCCGCTTGTATTGCCTGGCGGTGCACGCATGATCGTCTGGACCATAGTGAACGTAGAGGAATGGGATATAGAGCGAGCCATGCCTCGTGCGGTGCTAACACCTCCTATGGGACAGCCACTTATACCAGATCTGCCTAACTGGGCCTGGCATGAATACGGAATGCGTGTTGGTTTTTGGCGGCTGCTTGATTGTCTAAAACGATTTAATATAGCTGTTACTCTGGCAATAAATGGATCGGTATGCACGACTTACCCGCGCATTGCATCAGCAGCTCTCGAAGCGGGTTGGGAGTTTATGGGGCACGGTTTTAACCAGAGACCTATGCATCATATTGAAGATGAATTAAGCATCATAACCCAGACTATCGAAGCTATACGGACCTTCACCGGTCGAGCACCTCGTGGGTGGGAAAGTCCTGGCCTAACCGAAACCTTTGATACAATTGATCACTTGGCGGCTGCCGGCATCGAATATGTTGCCGACTGGGTACTCGATGATCAACCCGTTGATATTGCCACCGAGAAAGGTCCGCTACTCTCCATACCCTATACGGTGGAAACCAATGATATAACGATGATAGCTTTACAGCAGCATCAATCCGATGAAATTTTTGCACGCACCAAGGCGCAATTTGACCAACTTTATCATGAAAGTGCCGAAATCACCCGTACCATGGCGATCAGCCTACACCCCTATATTACAGGGGCGCCTCATCGCATCGGTCAACTTGAGAGTTTCTTGTCTTATATAAACGAGAAGCCGGGAGTATTAATGTGGACGGGTGAACAAATTCTAGATTGGTATAGATCCCAGCGGCCCTTACGCTGAATCTGGATTGAGTGGATATTGAGTTTCCATAAATTAAGCTACTCAGAGACCTCCTGCAGTTCAATCATATTGCCGAAACCATCCTCAAAAAATATTTGCAGAGACTGATTGCCCACCAAGCTCTCAAAAACCCAAAATTCAATATCCCGGCCGGTTAACTCTGCCTTTGCCTCATCAATATTTTCGACTGCAAATGCAATATGCGGACGAGTGGGGTCTTGCTTCTTTGAGTGCGCTCTTGGGGATTGACCATTTGCACCGAAGACGTGGATCTGTTGGCCGCGTTCGCCGGGTTTTATATTAACCCAAAATCCCGGAATATCCGCGATATGACCACGCCCCTCGTCGAATTCAAGACCCAACAGATCGCCGTAAACAGCTTTTGCCATAGAGACGTCTTCGTCTCCGGCCGGTATACGAACTCCAGCGTGTAGTAGGCTCAAAATCTTTATCGCCATAATTCAATCCTTGCTTCCTTAGAAATTTCTTGAATGTAACCCCTCGAAATAAGGCTACGTGCTACTTGGCCTAAATACAGTGGTATTTTTTTCACATTACTCATCAATGTTCGTATCGTCATCAAAACTTAGTTTAAAAAACTCTGTTAATACTATAATATTAAACGATAATATTAAAAATTAGTTGTTGCAGAGGTGAAAACAGGTACTGTTGTCTGGCGTTCCAACTGTACTATTCTAAAGTAGCGCCACTTAGACCACCACTATCAAATAACCTAGTGTCATTGGCGAGATTGGTGAATTGCGCTCTCCTATCGATCAAGTCGCCTAGCTACAGCGATATAGAGGGGGTAAGTCGGTAGAGCCAACAATGTATATATGTGAACAAGATTGAATAAACAGTGAAGAAGGATGGAAAATGCGGTTTACAAATAGAGTTTGCCTGATCAGCGGCGGGGCTAGTGGTATCGGAGCCAAAACAGCTGAAATGTTTGTAGGGCACGGTGGTAAAGCAGTAATTGTAGATATAAATGATGAGCTTGGCACTTCGGTTAGTGAGCAAATAGGTACTAACGATTGCGCCTATCTTCATGTAGACGTGACTGATCCTCAAGCATGCCAATCAGCTGTTGAATTTTCCGTGGAGCAATTTGGCGGTGTCGATTGCGTCCTCAATAGCGCGGTTAAAATGGCGCCAGGCATGCTTAAGGACTTGCCTCTTGAGAGTTGGAACTCGATGTTGAATATTGGATTAACTGGTACCTTCCTAATGACCCAAGCAGCTGGCCGTTGGATGATTGATAACGGACGCAAGGGTTCGATTATTACTATGTCGTCGATAGGTGGCCGGCAGCCGTATGGAATGACCGGAGGCTACTCCACAGTTAAAGCGGCAGTAATAATGCTGGCAAAACATTTTGCAATCGAATGGGCCGAATACGGTATACGCGTTAACACTATCTGCGCAGGCCATACCGAAACGCCACTTACTGCCTACATGAAGGATCCTCAAATTAAGCAAGCGCGTGACGACGTAACGCCGCTGCGGCGAGTTGGACAGCCAGTAGATATTGGGAATGGTATTCTTTTTCTATTTTCTGACGACGCTGAATATATAACTGCGGCTGAGCTCGATGTTGATGGTGGCTTGTCGATGAGCTTAATGAACCATATGCCGGGCA
Organism: uncultured Rhodospirillaceae bacterium; assembly: GCA_964507245.1. GTDB lineage: Bacteria > Pseudomonadota > Alphaproteobacteria. The sequence continues at coordinate 564 of CAZDQC010000101.1, read as the reverse complement.
GAAAATGGAATTAGGGAATGCTGGCGGTGTGAACGTAAGTTTCTATAAATTAGAATTGCTAATGGAAATTTTTACTGTAGTTCCAAAGTCAAATTTTTGTTTGAGTTGACAACGAATTCTGACGATTTTAGTGGCTCGTATGAAATAGGAGCAATATCCGGTAGTCGGTTCGGAAAAACTGATGAAAGCGGCAAATGAACCAACTTGAAGCTAGTCTGTCCTAGGAATTTCAAAAATTTAGTTCTTCACCTTCTTCATACTGAAGAATATCGCCCGCAATGATATGTGCAGAGCCCTTAAGACATTCTAGCAACGATGGATGGGGGAAGATCGCCTCCAAAATATAGGTATAGGGTAGATTTCGTTCGATCATGATCCCTGCGGCGCCAACAATCGCATCTGCATTTGGCCCCACTGCACGCACGCCAAGTATTCGGTCATCGCCGGGAGGGCCTACAATGAGTTTTACGAACCCAACCGGTGGCTGAATGGTATGAGCCCGGTGATTTCTGGCGTAAGGATATTTGCCAACACGTATCTTTCCATAGTTTTCGCGAGAAATTT
>CAZDQC010000100.1:0-13070 GCA_964507245.1 uncultured Rhodospirillaceae bacterium | reverse complement strand
ACCTGTGACCTCTGCCTTCGGAGGGCAGCGCTCTATCCAGCTGAGCTACGGGTGCATCTCACCGATGTGGTAGTTGGCGCAAGCTAGGGTAAATTATTCCTTGCTGCAAGGGTGGCCGTGTTGATTGTCGGGGCAGAATGAGTATCATCCGACACCAGGGCGCGCTGTGTACCCAAGTTATTCAGAAAATGGTATGATAATGACTATTGAGGCGCCAGAAACCGTTGAAGTGGAAAAAACCGAGGTGCGATGTGACGGTGGCTCCGGCGGCACTTCCCAGAATAGTTCCGGAGGCGGCGATCCCTTAGGGCATCCGACTGTATTTCTAAACATGGGCGCTAAGGGCTGGGTGGAATGTCCCTATTGCGACCGCAAGTTCGTGCTTAAGGACAGCGCCTCGGCTCACGTGCATTAGAGCAAATTCAAGATTCATTGACGAACCGGTGGTTCTTTGCGGAGCGTTGATGATCAAATCCTTGCTCAAGGCAATACGGACCTGGTTGCTGGCTTGCAATAAGGATGCCATTAGGAGTCCAAAACTGCAGGTCGGCGTGGGACCCTTGACGAGTTTAATACATTGTTAACAGCACCGCCCAGATTAGTGAAATCGGCCGTGGTTTGGTGGCGTATTGTTCGATAAATCCAAGGGTCCGAGGCTGTCCTGCCACTTGAAACTGGAATCGTGACACCGTGAGTAAAAACTACTAGTACATGGTGAATGACAGCGACCTCTCAGCCGGGCGGCGCACCGCCACCCAACGAAGCGATGGTGTCTGGAAGCCTACGCCAGGAAGCTCGCGTGCTCGGCCCAGTGGGCGGAGCGCATTTCCTGAGCCATTATGTGATTTTCCTGTTACCCCCAGTTCTGCCGCTGCTAAAGGCGGACTTCGGCGTGGGCTATGCCGCCCTGGGCCTCATAATGACGATGTACAACATCTCGTCCGGGCTTACGCATGTTCCCATGGGTTTTCTGGTGGACCGTTTTGGCGCCCGGCGTCTGCTCCTTTATGGCGTTGCCGTTTCTACCATCGCTTACGTTTGTATGGGCGCTTTTGCCGGTTATACCGCTATGCTAGTCCTAGCAGTGATCGCTGGCATCGCCAATTCGGTTTACCACCCTGCTGATTATGCCTTGCTTTCGGCTTCGATCTCACCACGGCGAATGGGCCGCGCTTTCAGCCTGCATACCTTCGCTGGTTTTGCGGGCGGGGCCATGGCGCCTCTGCTGATGGCTTATGTCTCCAACCAATGGGGCTGGCGCATCGGAGTCATGCTAACCGGCGTCATTGGCCTGGCTGTCTGGCTGCTTCTAATTATAAATCGCCAATATTTGTCCGATCGTGGCTCGGGGGCGGACTTTACCCCGAGGCATTCGTCTGAATCGTACGAATTCGCTAAAAACGACGAACACGGTCACAAAATGAAGAAAGGCGGTATAGCATTGTTGCTATCGACGCCTATCCTCATGTGCTTCCTGTTTTTCGTCATGCTTTCTATATCTCAGGGCGGGCTGTCTACCTTTGCCGTCGCGGCGTTTGTATCAGTCCAGGAAATGTCGCTACGGGAATCGCAAATGGCACTGACTGTGTTCCTGGTGGGCAGCGCCGTCGGCGTGCTTTTGGGCGGCTACATCGCCGACCGCACCCGGCATCACGAATGGGTTGCCGTAACCGGCTTTCTGGTGACTGCTGTGGTCGTCTTCGGAGTGGGCAATATTCTGCTCTCTGCTGGTTGGGTCATTGCGGCGATGACCTTAGCGGGTCTTAATTTCGGCGCCATCATGCCGTCGCGGGATATGCTGGTCCGCGCCGTAACCCCGGAGGGTTCCATGGGCAAGGTGTTTGGGTTTGTCTCCACGGGTCTGAATCTCGGAGGGGCGATAACACCAGTGTTTTTTGGTTGGCTAATGGACCAAGGCGAGCCACGGCTTTTGTTCTGGTTTGCGCCTGTCTTCATGTTGTTAGCTACAGTGACAGTTTTGGCCGCCAGGTTCAGCCAGCCCAAGGAGGCAGCCGACCTCAATACCTAGGCTGCACTGAATGTTTCAAAAAACAACCTAATGGCCCCTTCATTTAGGCACGGCAACATTCTATTTTAGGGCAATTAGCAAATTTGGGAGAGTCAACCGGATGGTTCCGATTTTCTTGCCGCCAGTTTTCCGGCCGGACGGTCTGGCTGGTTGTGCCTGCGCCATCTTCGCGTTGGCGATTGGGGGATGGGTCCCGTCCTTAGCCGCCCCAGCCCAGGGCCAGGACGTTCAGCGAATTGCCGCGATTGTTAACGACGAAATAATCTCCCGTTACGACGTACAGCAGAGGGTTGACTTGGTCATTTCCACCTCCCGCTTGAGCAATACGCCTGATGCTCGGCGCCGACTACGGCGGCAGATCCTTCGGAGTTTGATCGACGAGAGATTACAATTACAGGCGGCCAAGCGCCATTCGATCAAGGTCGGAAAGGCCGATTTGAAACGGGCATTCAGATTTATCGAAAATCAGAACAAACTGCCAGTGGGCGGTCTAGATCGCTATCTAACGGACCAGGGTGTGCCTCGGGAAGCCTTAGAGGCGCAACTTCGGGCGGAGATCTCCTGGACCAAACTGGTGCGCCGCCGTCTGAGCCGGAATGTGCAAATCGGCGAGGAGGAGATAGATGAAGTGCTGGCTCGGCTGCAGGCCAATGCGGGCAGGTCGGAGTTTAGAATATCGGAAATTTCTCTGCCCGTGGACACGCCAGAGCAGGAAGATGAAGTCCGCCGGGCAAGTTTTGACCTTATCAAGCAGTTGCGCAGAGGCGCAACATTTGCGGCTATGGCGAGGCAGTTTAGCCGCGGGCCATCGGCGACTCAAGGTGGCGCGGTCGGTTGGGTCCGGCCTGGGCAATTGGCATCTAACCTGGATCAAGCTATCGCTAAAATGAAAAGCGGCGAACTTTCCGAACCTATTCGCGCGGCGGGCGGCTACTATATCATCCAACTTCATGAACGCCGCCCAATCGCTTCTAAATCAAAAAATACCGTGAAACTTCAACTAAAGCAGATCTTGTTTCCGATGGTGGCAGGAAGTGCGGAAGCGGACATCGAGGCAAAAGAGGCACTGGCCCGGATGGCGGGCGGTAGTGCCAAAAGCTGCGCGGAAGTAGAGGCGGTTGCTAAAGAGCTGCCATCTGCGGGCGCGAATGATCTAGGCACTGTAACATTGGCCGACTTGCCGCCGAATATAGCTGCTGCGGTGAAGGATTTGGCCATTGACCGCTTCAGTGCTCCGATCCGGAATTCGGCCGGTGTGATGATTCTTATGGTATGTGAGCGCGAAGAATTCCGGAGCGAGGGCCCCAACCGGCAAACCATTGCGGATAATCTGGCTCGGCGGCGTTTATCTATGTTAGCGCAACGGTTTTTGCGGGATTTGCGGCGGTCAGCGGTCGTGGAGCTGCGTTGATGGCCATGGCAAGGACGGCCCCAAACAGACTTCCGATCGCTCTGACTATGGGCGAACCGGCTGGCATTGGAGTAGAGATTGCCATTAAGGCTTGGTTTCGTCGGGCAATGCATGACCTTTCGCCCTTTTATTTGATTGCTGATCCTGATCACGTACAGGCGACTGTCCGCCGGCTAACCGCTCTTGACACGCGGCTCCGCTCCACTCCTGTCCTAGCCGAGATCAAAAGTCCTAGTGAGGCTGTCGACTGTTTTGATCAGGCCCTACCAATCTACCCCCAACCGCTGAAGTGCAAGGTTCAACCGGGTAAGTTGAACAAGGCTAACGCCTCGTCGGTGCTGAAGTCCATCGAGCAGGCAGTTGCCCACGTACGCAATGGTATGGCCCTAGCATTGGTCACCAATCCCATTCAGAAATCGGTTTTGTACGACGCAGGCTTCGCCCACCCAGGTCATACGGAATTTCTCGCTGAATTATGTGGTGGCGAGCATATCCCGGTTATGATGTTGAGTTGTCCGGATCTGAAAGCAGTGCCGGTCACCATTCACATGCCGTTGCGCGATGCTATGGCCTGCCTGACCACGGAAATGATCGTGGAGCGGGCATTAATTACCGCCACGGCTCTGTCCCAGGATCTGGGTTATGAGCCGCCCCGTCTTGCCGTCGCTGGCCTCAATCCCCATGCCGGCGAAGGGGGCGATTTGGGCACCACTGAGAATACAATTATTCAGCCGGCAATCGACGAACTTCGCGCCCGCGGTATAAATGTCATTGGGCCCCTGTCGGCGGATTCCATGTTCCGCGCGGCCGCCCGGCGTACCTATGACGCCGCCATCTGCATGTATCATGATCAGGCCTTGATTCCGGTCAAGGTGCTCGGTTTTGAATATGGCGTCAATACCACTCTCGGCCTACCCATTGTCCGGACGTCACCCGACCATGGTACGGCTCTAGATATCGCCGATCAGGGCTGTGCCAATGCCCAAAGTTTAATTTCTGCCTTAGCTTATGCCGGGTTCATGGCGCGTCATCGGGCAAAAACCGCTGATGAGGCGTAGCATCTTGCATGATCAAGGTGGGGTTTTAGCTGGTTTGCCACCGTTGCGCGACGTCATCACCCGTCATGGCATCCGCGCGAAAAAATCTCTGGGTCAAAATTTCCTACTTGACTTAAACCTAACCCACAAAATTGCTCGCGCTGGCGGTTCGTTGGAGGGCCAGATGGTCATGGAAATAGGCGCTGGGCCAGGCGGTCTAACACGGGCATTATTAGCTGAGGGTGCCGATCATGTGATTGCCGTGGAACGGGATGGGCGCTGCTTAGCTGCCCTTGAGGAACTGGCTATTCATGCGAGGGGACGCTTGACCCTGGTCGCAGCGGATGCATTGACCCTGGACGAATATAACCTGTCGCCCCGGCCTAGCCAGGTCGTCGCTAATCTGCCCTACAATATTTCCACGTCGCTGCTGTTCAAATGGCTCGAACGGCTGGATTTGTTCCAGGCATTGACCCTGATGTTCCAAAAGGAAGTAGCTCAGCGAATCATTGCTCAACCTGGCTGCAAAACATACGGCCGCTTGTCGGTTATGGTGCAATGGTTATGTACCGCTACCACCTTGTTTGACGTACCGCCTCGCGCCTTTACCCCGGCGCCTAAGGTTACCTCCACCGTTTTATTCCTTCAGCCCCGGCCCATGCCACTAGCACCAGCCGAAAAAATAAAGCTTGAGACCGTAGTTGCCGCGGCCTTTGGGCAGCGGCGAAAAATGCTGCGCGGCAGCTTGAAACAAATTACCGACCGGCCTGAAACCTTGCTGCAAGCAGCCAATCTAGACCCGACACTCCGCGCCGAGGCTCTATCGGTTGAGCAATTCTGCGCCTTGGCCCAAGCGTTAAGATAGCTTAGCGCAAAACCGGTGCGATCTCCTCCGCTAAACGTTGCAGCTGCGTGACGTTCAAGGATGGCAGGCCCAACATGAAATGGGTTAATCCGGCCTCGGCCAGTGCCTTCAAGTGTTCGGCCACCTCCGAAGACGAGCCATAGATAGCGTGTTTTTCCATACCGAAGTGGGGGCCGTAATAGCCATGCAGAAACGCTGTAATTTCCTCTCGGGCCTTTTCCTTGTTGTCGTCAATTGCAATGTAGATCAGGCGCCCAGCCGTCAGATCTTCTAGATTCTTGTTTGCGGCCTGCGCCGCCGCTTGCGCAATTCTCCATCCTTGCCGGAACTCCTCAACACCGCCAAATGGCCCCATAATCCAACCGTCGCCCAGTTCGCCGGCCCGTTCTATTGCGTTTTCTGCAATTCCGCCGATCAAGATTGGAATGTCCGCCGCTGGCCGGACAATCGCGTCTGTTAGGGAAAAATAGGTTCCATCTATGTTAACGACCTCACCAGTCAGCAAACGACGCAGCACACCAAGGCTCTCTCGAAATACCCCAACACGACGGACCATGGGCACGCCTAGGGCCTGATACTCTTCAGGCCGGCCGCCGATGGACACGCCCAAGGTAACCCGTCCGCCCGAAAGATGCTGCAGCGTGGCGATTTGTCGGGCGAGGACCGGTGCGTGGCGTAAGTTTAGGACCGTGACAGCTGTGCCCAACTGAATGCGGGTGGTAGCGGCCGCCGCCCAGGTTAGCAGAGTCAGGGAATCCGCTAAATGGGCGGGATGAAAGATGCGGTCCTCAACCCAGACAGCGTCCAGCCCTACGTCTTCCACAAGCTTAAAATAGGCAGCATAGGCTGCTCCGTCCGCTAGGCCGGAAACTGACACGCTAGGTACATGAACGCCAATAGAAACAGGTTTATGCAATTTTGCCTCGCGGCTCCATAGGATTGCTTTAGATCTGCGAATCGATTTGCCGGTGCCAACTGGAATCAGCGCCTGCACCCACATTGGTGATGTGCACGTCCAGTAGATAGGGTTCTCCCGAGGCTTGGACCGCCCTGCCCCGCCGCAAGGCTGCGTCCAACTCGCTCGGGTCGTGCACATGCTCCCCTTCGATCCCTTGTGCCTTGGCCAGCATAACGAAGTCTATTTCTGGATCGCCTAGGAAGGTTTCCGGATACTTGTTTTGGGCCTTCATATTGCCGCCCCAGGCGGCGAAGTTTGTGCGCACCGTTTGATAGTTCATGTTGTTCCATACCACTGTCAGGATGGGCAGGCTGTAGCGCGCCATGGTCCAAAATCCGGAGGATGAATACATTACGCCGCCGTCGCCAATGCTTAACACTACGGGCCGGTCCGGTGCTGCCAATTGTGTGCCGATTGCCCCACCCAAGCCATAACCCAGACTGCCGCCCGAGGTGCGCACTAGGTCCCATTCATCATCGCCATATCCAAACGGCATCAGATGGTCCGAGGCGCGAAAATTTTCCGATACTAGTATTGAATTATCTGCCAGGTTGCGCGCCATGGCATCGCCCAGATAGATTGGATGAATGGGATTATCCTTGGACTTTGCTGCTGCGTCCGCCTGTTGCTTAGCGACCCGCTCCTCTGCCTGTGCTGCTAGGTCCGTCTTGCGCTTCTGAATGTGGGCCAAGTTTGAGTGATCCGGCTTCCATAGAGCGTTCAAGGCCTGCAGGCTGTGTTTAACATTACCCCAGATATCAAGGTCTAAGGCGAAGGTATTGCCCAACACGGACGGATCTTGGCCAATGCCGATTATTGTGTGGGCGTCAGAAAATTTATCATCTTCTTGGCTAGCGCGGGTATTTTGGCGATAGCCGACGCAACAAACAACGTCATAATTTCTGTCGGACATCGCATCTAGCATGCCCACATAGTTGGGGTGGTGCAGGGGAAAGCCTCCATAGTCGAAAAACGCCACCGCCACGGGCAGGGAGTAGTTTTCGGCCAAATCCAGCATTTCTCGCTGTGCGCCGGCGGTACGGATTTCTGAACCGGCGATGATCAGCGGGTTTTCTGCGTTTAGCAAAGCGTCGTGAATTTTCTCCAGGGTCGCACCATTGGGTATTTGCGCAAATTCGAGGGCTTTTGCTGCTTGAATAGTGCCTTCGATATCCCTTGCGTCCAGGGCTGGCGAGGAATACGCGATATAAACGGGGCCAGTGGGCATGGTCAGAGCCTCCTTGAAAGCGCGGCGAGTGGCCATAGGAATGCCACGGGCGTCAGTCACCTCCCAACGCTTCTTGGTGATATCCTCCACTGCACCCATTTGCGAGAAACCGGCGGATGCCCCTAGTGTGTTGTGGTCACCGAATGAGCCGTTGTCTCGGAGTGCTGCTGTGACAACCATGGGCGAGCCGTCGAAATAGGCATTTTGCAGTTGACCCGAACCCTGCCGGCTGCCGGCTGCTAAATGCACGTTCACGAATGCAGCCTTGCCGGACGTTTTTGCATAGCCGTCAGCTGCAGATACTACCAAGGATTCCGCTAGTAGCAGGATTGGCTGTACCTGCGGAACGGTCAGAAAGGCGTCGAAAAAACCAGCTTCGGCGCTGCCCGTGTTGGTAAAGGCATACTCCACCCCCTGCGCCACTAATTGATGCATCAATAATTCTCCACCGGTTCCGACAACCTTTTTCTTGCTCATAAACATATTCCCAATTATTTCTACTGCCCGTCCTGTAGGCGCTTCACGAAATTGACCAAATAGGTCTGCCGCGTCCGTTTCAGGCGCTCCGCAATCAGAATGGCGCGTACTTGGGCGAGAGCATCATCAATTTCGTGGTTCACCACGACATAATCATATTCCGGCCAGTGGCTGATTTCGTCTACTGCCTTGGACATGCGCTGGGCCACTACTTTGTTGCTGTCCTGGGCCCGGCTTTTCAGCCGTTGTTCCAATTCCTTTGTGGAAGGCGGCAGGATGAAGATGCTGGCCAGATCGTCCCGTTTTTCCTGTTTCAACTGCTGGGCCCCCTGCCAGTCGATATCGAATAGAATATCCCGTCCCGCTGTCAGGGCTTTCTCTACCGGTCCTGCCGGCGTGCCATAGTAATGGTCGAAGACCTTGGCATGTTCCAACAACAGACGCTTGTTCCGCATCAGGTCGAATTCGATTTTATCCACGAAGAAGTAGTCAACACCCTCCTTTTCACCAGGGCGCTTGGGTCGTGTAGTGACGGAGATGGACATGGTCAGATCCGAAAATTCGGACAAAAGCTGCCGAGACAACGTGGTCTTTCCCGCACCAGATGGCGAAGACAACACCAACATAAGACCGCGCCGGGCGACGGCGCCATCCAGGTTCATCGTTACGGGGGTTTGCTCACTCAATATTCTGTGCCTGTTCACGGAATTGGTCGATCACTGTTTTCAGTTCAATGCCAACCTTTGTCAACGCCGCATCGTGGGATTTAGAGCAAAGGGTGTTGGCTTCCCGGTTGAATTCCTGGGCCAGAAAATCTAGACGCCGGCCAATGGCACCACCATCAGCTAAGAGTTGCCGCGCTGCCTCGACATGAGTGGCGAGGCGATCCAATTCCTCGCGCACGTCCGCTTTGGTAGCCAGCAGAGCAGCCTCTTGCAGCAGGCGATCTTCCGGCAACCCATCGGTCTCATCCAGAAAATCTGCAATCTGTTTTTGCAGCCGTGTCTTTATGGTGGTGGGCTGGGTGGCTGCCAAGCCGCCGGCATCGTTAATCAGTGCGGCGATAGTATCCACCTGTCTGCCGAGGATGTCGCCCAGGACGCCACCTTCCACTCCGCGATCCTCAGCCAAATCATCCAGGGCTTCTTCTAGCGTTGCCAATATGCTGGCCTCTAGCGCTTTGCGGTGGTCCTCCGAATCTTCTGCTTCGACGGAATCCACCACGCCGCGCATGGCGAGCAGTCCTTCTACTGAGGGTGGGCGGGCCTTTATCCGCTGTGCTAGATCATTGGATATCTCCAGAACTGTGTTTAGGACATCTTGATTGACCTTTATTTCGAGGTTTTTTCTGGGACTGGAGAAGATCAGATTCATGGTGAGGTTGCCGCGATGAAATCGATTGGTAGCTGCTGTACGGACAAATGCTTCCAACCTATCCATTCCTCCCTGCAGCCGACAGCGCAAATCAAGGCCGCGACTATTGACACTCCTGATTTCCCAACTCCAACTGTCGCCGCCTAAGCTACCTGAAGCACGGGCAAAACCAGTCATGGATGATATGGCCACGATACGACTTCCTTCCATGCGATGGACCGATGGCATTATAGAAGATGTCGTCTCGCGCGGGAATTGCCTTACTTGTCCTGTTTGGCCTTGATGTGCCGCCAACGTTTCACATTGCGCTTGTGTTCGGCAAAGGTCGCAGCAAAGACGTGGCCACCGTTTCCATCTGCGACAAAATACAGATCCTTTCCTGCCTTGGGATGGAGAACAGCACGCAAGGCGGCTAAGCCCGGATTGGTGATAGGTGCGGGCGGCAGGCCCGGCAATTGATAGGTATTGAATGGGGTGTCCTGTTCTAGATCAGCTCGGCGCAAAGGCCGGCCAAGGGGGCCGGCGCCGCGTGTTAGGCCGTAAACTACGGTGGGATCGGATTGTAAGCGCATGCCGCGGCGTAGGCGATTAATAAAAACACCAGCTACATGAGCCCGTTCTTCCCGAAGGGAGGTTTCCTTTTCTACGATGGAGGCAAGTATCACCGCGTCTCGAATTGTTGCCAGGGGCAGTTTTTTTTCTCGCGCCGTCCATAGTTTTGCCGTTATTTTGTCCATCCTCGCTGCCATGCGTTGAAGAATAGTTACCCGTTCGTCACCATGGGAAAAATTGTAAGTGTCCGGAAATAGGGTTCCTTCTCCGGGGATCTGTTCAATGTCACCAAGAAGACCTTCAGTTAGGCGCAAAATTTTGACGACTCTGACGGTGCTCAGGCCCTCGGGAATAGTAACTCGGCGGACCACCGTGATGCCTTTGAGCAGGATTGCAACCACGTCGTGCATGCTGGCGCCCGCGGGAAAACGGAATTCGCCGTACTTCAATTCCCGCGACCAACCGCCGAAGCGGCCACTGACACGGAAGACTAATTGGTTGGAGATGACGCCTGATTTTGCCAATTGCGCGGCGATCTCCTTTAGGCCTTGGCCCTTGGTTAGAACGACCGTCTGATCAAATACCTGCCGGCCTGGCTTGGTGAACTGAGCATAACCCCAGCCCAGGACACCCCCTGCTAGCACCAGGATGAGCAAGACAAATGTGAAAATAAACTTAAACAAGCGCCGGGTCATGGCGCAAAAACTATACGCCAGGGGTCAGCACCAGGGTGGCATTGGTGCCGCCAAAGCCAAACGAGTTCGACAACGCAGCCCTAATTGGCCGTTCTTTGGGAATATGAGGTACAAGATCAATGTCTAGTCCGTCGGAAGGATCATCAAGGTTCAAGGTTGCCGGCGCTATGTTGTGGTTCATGGCCAGAATGGAAAATATGGCTTCGACACTACCGGCTGCGCCCAACAAATGGCCAATCGCGGATTTAGTAGATGACATGGAAATCTGGTAAGAGGCCTCGCCGAACAAACGTTTTACTGCCGCCACCTCGATCTCGTCACCTAATGGTGTCGAGGTGCCGTGGGCATTCACGTAATCGATTTCTTCTGGATTCAGTTCAGCTCGTGTCAGGGCCGCTTTCATGGATCGGTATCCACCGTCGCCGTCTGGAGCGGGGGCGGTAATGTGATGGGCGTCTCCCGACAGGCCGTATCCGGCTACTTCCGCATAAATCTTGGCGCCCCTGGCCTTGGCATGCTCCAACTCCTCTAGAATCACGATGCCCGACCCTTCACCCATGACGAATCCGTCTCTCTGTTTGTCGTAGGGGCGTGAAGCCCTTGTAGGCTCGTCGAGGAAACCGGTCGACAGCGCCTTGCAGGCGGCGAACCCGGCCATACCAAGACGACAGATTGCCGCTTCTGCCCCTCCTGCTACCATGACGTCGGCATCATCCAGTTTGATCATCCGCGCCGCATCGCCAATGGCATGGGCGCCAGTGGAACAGGCGGTAACCACCGCGTGGTTTGGACCCTTGAAGCCATACTTAATGGAGATGTTGCCCGGTAGCAGGTTGATCAGGGAGCCGGGGATGAAGAAAGGGCTAATCCGCCGGGGTCCACGATCGTGCATGGTGATTGCGCCGGCCTCGATACTCGGCAGCCCGCCGATGCCGGAGCCAACCAAAATGCCCGTTCGCAGCAGGGATTCCTCGTCTTCGGGCTTCCATCCCGCGTCGGCCAAAGCCTGTTCCGCTGCTGCAAGTCCGAAAAGGATGAAATCGTCGATTCGACGCTGTTCTTTGGTCGGCACCCAATCGTCGGCATTAAAATCCGGCTCCGCGTTTCCTATCGGAACTTCGCAGGCGATGTTCACGGGTAGGTCGGTGGTATCAATCTTGGTAATCCGACGTGCACCGGATGCGCTCATCATCAGGCGCTGCCATACGACATCAACACCCACACCTAACGGTGTGACTAATCCCATTCCGGTGACAACGACCCTTCGTTCGCTCATCTCCAGCCTCCGTCCCTGCTGACTAACTCAAACCATGCGGACATCGCCCACGGAGATTAGGAGACGTTGGCGTCGATGAATGAAATGGCGTCTTTGACGGTTGCAATTTTTTCCGCAGCGTCATCGGGAATTTCGATGCCGAATTCCTCTTCAAACGCCATGACCAATTCGACCGTATCAAGGCTATCGGCGCCAAGGTCATCAATAAACGAAGCACCCTCGGAAACTTTGTCCTCTTCTACGCCGAGATGCTCAACGACGATCTTCTTTACGCGATCGGTTGTATCGCTCATGTGTTTATTCCTTCGCGCTGTCTAGTTTGCAGAAAATTCACGGTTCACTGTCTCTACTATACTGACACTTGGCGGTGCCAACTGGTAAAGGCGGGGCTTGGTACCATGAACATTTGAAAAGGCCAAGACCCCGTTTGGCTCAATGTGTTGCATCCTCAAATCATTGCCATGCCACCGTTGATATGTAGGGTTTGGCCTGTTACGTAGGCGGCTTCCTTACTGGCTAAATATAGGGTACCGGCAGCAATATCATCCGCCACGCCCAGCCGGCCAACGGGAATTCCCGCCAAAAGTGTGTTCCGCTGCCGCTCATCCAGTATGTCGGTCATGGGAGTTTGGATGAATCCTGGCGCCAGGCAATTTACGGTGATATTGCGTGAAGCGACCTCTTGTGCCAGGGATTTTGAAAACCCGATAATTCCAGCCTTAGAGGCGGCATAGTTTGTCTGGCCGCTATTGCCGGCAACCCCGACGATCGAGGTAATGTTGATAATTCGCCCCCAACGCTGCTTCATCATGCCGCGCACGGCCGCCTTGGAAAGGCGGAAAGCAGCGGTTAGGTTTACGGCTAAGACCTGCTCCCAATCTTCATCCTTCATGCGCATCGCCAAGTTATCCCGGACCAAGCCAGCGTTGTTGACCACGATGTCCACGGACCCCATAGCCTCAACTGCTCGGCTGATCAAGGCGCCTACTGCCTCATGGTCACCAAGGTCGCAGGGCAATACAGCGCAGCGGTTGCCTAATTGCACCGCCAGTGTCTCTAGGGCTTTGACACGGGTACCGGACAAACCGACGGCGGCTCCGGCATGATGTAAATGATGGGCAATGGCGCTGCCAATGCCGCCCGATGCACCTGTAACCAACGCGGATTT
>CAZDQC010000099.1:0-13088 GCA_964507245.1 uncultured Rhodospirillaceae bacterium | reverse complement strand
CTGGCGCGCCCGGGAAGATTCGAACTCCCAACCTCCTGATCCGTAGTCAGACGCTCTATCCAGTTGAGCTACGGGCGCGCAAAGAGAACGCCGAATTCATGGCGTTGGCGGAGGCGCCTACCTAACTAAAAGGCTCGGCCAACGCAAGAGTCATGGGCTGAAAATTCAAAATATTTTCTGCACCCGCTCTTGCCCGAGTAGACTTGTCCATGGAATTTTCATTGGTTAAGTTGTCTGGGATAGAAAAAATGTATAAGTTTGATGTGGGGCGGTCCGGGAATCTAAAGGAAAATCTGCAGTCGATAAGCAGGTAGGCTAAAGTTTTTTGCATAATTCATGTGAATTTGCCTGTATCCTAACGGAAAAATCGACTATGACTAAATCGACTGGCTGTAGGTTTGCGAGTGCGACCAGGGTATCAAGGACCTCAGATTAAGTGACTATCCTGGTTCGCTTGTCAGGGAGAGTGAATTTGCGTAAGTCGACGGGGGCTGTCCTTGGGGCGGCGATTTTGCTTTCGGGCTGCTCTTTTGCGCCCGACTCGTTGTGGCCGTCATTAACAGGGGACGAGCCATCGGGGAAATCACCGGAAAGAATCTCCATTTCACCTTCCCGGGCTGAATTGAACAAACAACCGACATTCAGCGCGCCGCCACGCCTGGGTGATTCGTCCCGGATGACGAAACCGCTGCCGGCAGGCTCGGTCGTCGCGACGGGTCAGCCTACAGGTACGTTGGTCGGCCAAAAGGTGGGGCAATTGCGGGTCGAACTGCAGCGACTGAAAGGCCAGCTTGGCACCCAGAACAATCAGTTGCAGCAAATCCGTCTAACCACCACCAACAATGCTCAGCGCTATCATGGCACTGTCGCGGCCGTTACTGCGCGGTTGCAGTTGGGCACCACACCAGGCAATCCGATTCTGGTCAACCAATGGAACGCCGCCCAGGTGGAGCTGGACCGAATTAGTGGCGACATTGCCACCATGAATACTCTAGCCAATCAGATTGCCTCAAACTCGTCTCTGGCGGCCTATGTGCTTGAATCCGCTCGCGCCGCCTATGGCCTGACGGGTGCTATAGACGAAGATCACCGGCAATTGGCCCTACTGGAGGACGAAACCAACCGGGCCGCGGTCCTGATCGACCGATTGTTGGCGGAGATCAATGAGGATGTGGCGCGGCAGACATCTTATGTGGCCGGGGAACGAAGCAATTTGACCACTCTAGCTTCGGCGATCAAGAACGGCGAGTTGCATGGCAGTAGTCTGATGACTCGCGCATTTGCTGCTGCTGGGCAAGTGCCCACTTATTCGGTCTCGCCCACCCCTCGTAGTGGTTTTGTGGCTGGTGGCCGTCAGCCTCTGGTAGTGATCCGTTTCGACCGGCCTAATGTACCGTATCAGCAGGCTCTTTACACGGCAGTGTCGAAAACACTGCAGGTGCGCCCAGAAGCGAGTTTTGATTTGGTGGCAGTGACGCCGAATCGAGGTAGTGCGTCGGAACATGCCATGGCTCAGTCCACTGTTAAAAAGCATACCAATCGGGTATTGAAATCTCTCCTAGACATGGGACTGCCCGCAAGCCGTATTTCCCTATCGGCCACTTCATCGAACACCTCAGCGAGCAACGAAGTGCATATCTACATACGTTAGGGATGGTTTATATTTAAGGAAAGGCGGTGCCAAAGGCGCCGCCTTTTTTTAGTTTGGGGCGCAGGCGTGTATGACAGCCTCGAAGGTAGCTTTGGCGTTAGGCCCCCGGGCAAAGGGGCTTATTATGGGGAGGTCGATGCCCGATCCGCGATAGGCCTCGATCCGCTCGCGGCATTCACTTGGAGTGCCGGCGATGGAGGAGGCATCGATCATGGCATCCGTGACATGCCGCAGGGCCTGTTCGCGTTCTCCCTTGGCGAAGGCATTTGCCACGGCGGAGGTTTCTTCTACGAAACCGTAATCGGCGATCATCTGCCGGTAGCGGGGAAAGAAACCTATATAAAACATCAATCCTGGCCGCATCGCATCTAATGCCTCGGCCCGGGTCTCGGCAACCGCCACAGGTAGTAATGAGGTCACCTCGATTGCGCTGGGATCGCGATCCGCAAGGGCGGCACCAGTGGCTAGATGCGTTTTCACCTGAGTGCCAGTTTGCAAAGTGCTGCGAGTAAGGATAATGCCATCGGCAATTTCGCCGCATACTGCCATCATCTTAGGGCGCACGGCCGCCGCATAAATTGGCAGAGCTTTGCGACGAGGCTGAAACCATAAATCAAAGTTTTCAATCTTCACGGTTTCTCCGTCGAATTGGGTTGTTCCAGTGGCTAACAACTGGCGGATGATAGTAACGCTTTCCCGCAGGCGGGTAATCGGTTTGGCATATTCAAGCCCATGTTCTGGAACCACTTGAACCCGGTGCGACGAACCAATACCGAGGATGAAACGTCCATGGGATAGATCATCTACGGTCGCGGCAGCCATTGCGATGGTAGGAATTGAGCGGACGAAGACGCTGGAGATTGCCGTGCCTAACCGGATCCTGGAGGTCTGCAAAGCGCACCCTGAAAGGACCGAAAACTGATCACCTCCGTGGCCTTCGGCGATCCAGGCGGAATCGTAGCCAAGGGATTCGGCCAGGGCCACTAGTTCAATAATCTCGGACGGCCTTGGTCCACCTGATACCGCGATGCCGAGTGGTCCACTCATGTGCCTACTTTCATGGTGGCGACCAGGCCGCGCAAGGTCGCTAGCACGCTCAATGGCGTCAGCAGGCCCGTAGCCGGATTCTTGCGGGAGGGTATGCCTTCAATGAACATTTCAAAGCGGGTGGCATCCGAATCTACCTTTATAGTGTGGGTGTTTCGAGTGACGTCGGGGTCGGCCCAGATTTCAATCGTCGTGTTGTCTGGCCCGTTGCCGGCGAGGCTTAAGGCGGCAGCTACGTTGACATTGGCGGGAAAGGCCTCAGCGGCGTCCCGAGCGGTGCCCTCGAACACTAACTTTGCTGAAGACAAGTTGTTGATGTTGATATCATTTTCCAACAGATGCGGTGCTCCGAATAGACCCTTAGGTGGTTTGCGGGTGATCATGTGGACTGAATATATCGTACCTTCGGCGGCGGCTCGCACAGCGTCTAATCCCAGTAGGGCACCGGTTGGCACAATGATCCGTGCCCCGGTTTGGACGGCCAAGGGCACAAGGTCCGGTTGGCGTAGGAGGGCACCGCAACTCAAGGGAATGAAGATCCTGCCGGCTTCGATGGCCGCCAGGGCGACCTCGCGAAATACCCCCGCTGGAGCACATTCCACGACAACGTCAGCCAGGCTGGCGAGTTTCTTTAATTCGACCACGGGTGGCGGTGACCTCATGTCGCCCATGCGGGACCGGGCTCCGTCGTGATCCTGCGCCGAAACGGCCACTAGCCGCAATCCTGACATACCATCATCTAGGGCCTTTGCGACCTTGGCCCCGATGGTGCCGAACCCTCCGAGGGCAACTGTTAGCTCTGCCATGAATCAACCAGCGTCTGGGTTATAGACCCTGATGGGATGATAAGTTTTGTATACATCTTTTTGATCGGACCACATCACCCCTGTTGCCGCGCCGCCGTCTACCACGATGGCCTGGCCGGTGACAAAACTGGCACGGTCGGAAGCCAGAAACATTGCCATTTGTGCAATGTCGTCGGGCATGCCGGTGCGGGGGATGGGTTGGCGAACTGCATAGGTGTGAAGCACCTCTTCAATCATTTTATCCGGGCGGCCGACGGTATTGGCAGACAGCGGCGTAGCGATGTAACCTGGACATAGAGCATTGACCCGGATGAAATGCTCCCCCAGTTCCATCGCTGTGACCTTGGATAGCTGCACTACCGCCGCCTTGGCTGCGGAATAGATTATGGGACCGCGTCCGGCTGTCACACCGGCGATGCTGGCGGTATTGATGATGCTACCCGATTTTTGCTTTTTCATCACCGGCACCGCGTGCTTTATGCCTAGGAACACGCTGCGTACCAAGACATCCATAGTCATGTCAAAATCATCCACTGGTATATCCTCGATGGGCCCCAGAACGCCTCCAAAACCAGCGTTATTAAACATGCAATCTAACCGGCCCCAGGTCTCTACCGCCAGATCAACTGCTGCTTCCACCTGCTCTCCCTGGCGTACTTCGACCTTTTTGAACAAGACATCCGGGCCCAGTTCTGCCGCCAAGGCCGCGCCTCTTTCTTGTTGCATATCGGCTATTAATACCTTGGCACCTTCTGCCACGAACAGCCTAGTTGCAGCCTCGCCGATACCGCTGGCGCCGCCTGTGATGATCGCGACCTTTTCTGCTAGCTCGGCCATGTTCCCCTCGACCGTAATGATTTTGTCGAATTAGAGCATGTCCCATGCCGTCTGCCCAGACATCCCTGGGGTGCGCGCGGCGAAAATCGCTGTTATACAACGTCAGCTGAACCAAGGAGGCATCACATGACTGCGAATGAGATCGCTCGGGTGCAAAGCTATTTGCGTCGCGCATTGTCTAATGAACGCATCGCCATAAGTCCGCCAGATCCCCCCGGCGCTCCGGTCGAAATGACTATTGCGGGGGAACAATTTGGCATTTTGTATCGTGACGATGACGAAGGCGAGGTCTCCTTCTCTCTAGTTATTTCAATCCTTGAAGAAGACTTGCCGCCTGTGGCTTAGGCAATTCATATGGAAGATCATTCCCACTTATCGGATACAGAACTGCGTGTTCGGGCTTTGGAATCTCTGCTGACGGACAAGGGCTTGGTAGACCCGGCGACTATGGACGCCATTGTTGACACCTACGAGAACAAAGTTGGGCCTCGCAATGGTGCCCGTGTGGTCGCGCGGGCTTGGATGGATAATAAATTCAAAAAATGGCTGCTGAAGGATGGTACGGAAGCAATCAATTCCCTTGGTTATGCCTCGACCCAGGGCGCGGATATAGTGGTGTTGGAGAATACGGACAAGGTCCATAACATGGTCGTTTGTACCTTATGTTCTTGCTATCCTTGGGCAGTTTTAGGGTTGCCGCCGGCCTGGTACAAGTCCTTCGCTTATCGGTCGAGGGCGGTTAAGGATCCGCGTAGTGTGCTGGCTGAATTTGGGCAGATGGTACCTGAGGATGTAGAAGTCCGCGTTTGGGATAGTACGGCGGAAGTGCGCTATCTAGTGCTGCCGCAGCGCTATCCTGGCACCGATGATTTGAGCGAAGATGAGCTCGCGGATCTGGTGACGCGAAATTCCATGATTGGCATGGAAATACTGGACAGGAATTGATCAGTGGACGGTATTCATGACATGGGCGGCATGGACGGCTTCGGCCCCATCCCCATTGAAAACGAAGGATCGGTATTTCATGCCACCTGGGAGGCGCGCGTGTGGGCCATGAACACGGCATTGGGGGCCTGGGGGAAGTGGAATATAGATGCCGGCCGTTACACCCTCGAACAACTTGATCCAGCCCTCTATCTGGGCTCCAGTTACTACCAGCGTTGGCTGTACCGGACGGAAAATATACTTGTTGATCATGGCTTGGTTAGCCGGGAAGAGATTGAAACGCCGCCGACGAACCGCAATACGAAAAAATCACAAGAACCGTTGAGCCTCGACGAAGTTCTTACCCGTCAGCGCAATATGCGCTCGGCGAGGTTGAATGACGACGTTGCGCCTCGGTATCACGTGGGCGATCAGGTGCGGGCACGTAATATTCATCCCAAAGGGCATACCCGTATTCCCCGGTATGTGCGCGGCAGGCTCGGCATTATCGACCGAGACCATGGTGTATTTATTTTCCCTGACACTAATGCGGTCTTTGCTGGTAAGAGACCACAGCACCTTTATAGCGTTTGCTTCACGGCCCGCGAAATTTGGGGCACCAAGGCGGTCAATAAGGACAAAGTATATGTGGATATGTGGGACGACTATCTAGAGCCGGGTTAGTATGAACAAACCGCAAAATATACCGACGGTATCCCAGATGCCTTCCCTGCCACGGGACGAGGAAGGTCCCGTCTTCAAGGAACCATGGGAGGCGGAAGCCTTCGCAATGACCTTGAACCTGCATGCCCAGGGCCATTTTACTTGGCCGGAATGGGCGCAACGCTTAGGTGCAGAAATCTCCGCAGCTCGTGACGCGGGTGATGCCGATCGGGGTGACACTTACTATCTTCACTGGCTGAAGGCTTTGGAGGGACTGGTGGCGGAAAAGGGGTTGCTTACCACCGATGATTTGTCGAAACGCAGGGATGCTTGGGACAAGGCCGCCCGTGCTACGCCCCACGGTCAGCCCATTGTGTTACTGCCAGACGCTTGAATACGCATCTCTGAGGACAATTAAATGACCATCGTACTCCGAAACGCAGAGGCATCGGATGAGGCGCGCTGCGTCGAACTGCTATCTGAATTGCAGTCGGATACGGCTTCAAGTCGAGCACTGCCATTGGGAGACTCCTTTCAGAAACTTGTCACAAAGGAGCGTGGCGAAATAACCCTGGCGGTTGAAGGTGAAAATATCCTTGGCATGGCAACGGTCAGTTATAACTTAGCGATGCGCTATGGTGGAGAATACTGCCAATTGGAAGAACTTGTCGTCACATCCGAGGCTCGTGGCAAAAATATAGGCGGGTTGTTAGTGCAGCGGATCATCGATAATTCGCGTGACCGGGGATGTGCAGAGATAGGCCTATATTTACTCAAAAGCACTGAACACAATCGGCCTTTCTATGCCAAATACGGTTTCGTGGTTTTCGGCACCGAAATGCGCCAAAATCTCCGCCAATCATAGGTCCCAAGGATCTATTTGGAACTGCCCATGAAGATATAGGGTGCCATGGACTGTTGTGCCTCCCCTCGGCGCTCATGCCATTTCGCCGGTCCACCATAGTACGCTAAACTACCGGGCTCAGCGGTGCCCTCGCCATTGTAATATGAAAGACAGTCCCGCAATGGACTAGTCAGGATGTCGGCCTGGCGGCAATGTTCGGCATATTCGATTTCCAAGTCCTTGCGAACATCTACAACCATAGCGCCCTTGGTCCGCATGGTCTCCATCATCCAAACGATGTAATCCGTATGCGCCTCCAGGCCGCGGATGAAATTGAATTGACCACCGCCGCCCTGGGGGCCGGACATTATGAATAGATTGGGAAATCCTTCACTGTGAATACCTAGAAACGTACGGGTGCCTTCTTCCTGCCATTTATCTTTCAGGCTTCGGCCGCCCACGCCCTCGATCATGTTGAACGAGGCCGTGCCCATCCATTGAAATCCGGTGGCATAGATCAAGACGTCAAGGGGATATTCCTGGCCCTCATGAACGATGCCACGCTCATTAATTTTCTGTACGCCGCGGGGCGCGGTATCGACAAGCGTGACGTGCGGTAGATTAAACGCTGGTAGAAACTCGTCATGGAACACCGGCCGCTTGCAGCCATATGGATAATAAGGTTTGAGCGCGGCGCCAACGGCAGAATTCTTTACTACTGCATCAACTCTGGCACGGATCTGCTCCATGATCCGAAAATTGGTGTTCAACTGCTTTTTGATCAACTCTTCCGGCGCTAATTTTGTCTTATGCTTTTTCCGTGTCTTGAATATGTCGACCTTTCCCGACAGATAGTCGTCATTGCCTTGTAAGGCTGTCCGGCCCGAGGATATCTTAGCCAATCGTTCTCGTCGAGCTAAGGCCCAACCCGGTTCCTGCTTCCAAGTTTCGATTTCTTCTTGGGTTGTTTCCCTCTGATCGCGCACGTCGATCGACGAAGGGGTGCGTTGGAAGACATACAATTCTTTCACCACCCTAGCGATTTCGGGAATGACTTGCACGGCAGTCGCGCCTGTGCCCAGAATACCCACGCGCTTATCCTCAAGGTCGATGGTGTAATCCCAGCGCGAAGTGTGGAAGGAGTCACCCTTGAAGGTTTCCATGCCAGTGATGCGAGCTAGGCGCGGGTTAGTTAAGATGCCGTTGGCCAGTACCACGTGACGCGCGTGCATGGCATCTCCCCGATCTGTGATTACGGTCCAGCGTTTAGCGTCTTCATCCCAGACTGTTTTTTCAACGGTGGTATGAAACAAGCAGCGGTCATAAAAGCCGAATTTTTCCGCCATGCTTTGGCAATATTCTAGTATCTCAAAGCCCGAGGCAAACTTCATGGTGGGGAAATAGCCCATCTCTTCCAAAAGGGGCAAATAGCTGTAGGCCTCCACGTCACAGGCGATACCGGGATAACGGTTCCAATACCAGGTGCCGCCCACATCGCCGCCCTTTTCACAAAACCGGACATCAGTGAATCCGGCATTTTGCAACTTGTACCACAGCATCAGGCCGCCAAAACCGGCACCTACTACAAGGATTTCGCAATCGTCTGACAAGGTATCCCGCTCCACTGGGTCGGTGGAATAGACATCTTCCAGGTACCGGGTAAATTCCCCTTCCATGGCCATGTAATCAGCTGCACCCCTGCGCGCTTCCTTGAACGCGCGATATTTTGCTTGCTCCTCGGCATCAAAAACAGCACCGGGTGGTTGCGGCGGCAAAGTTTTTAGGGCGTCGTCCTCGATAGTTGAATAGCCCTTGCCAGCGATCTTGTCGGTCGCCTTGGACGCACGCGTGCTAAACGATTTTCTCCCGGTCTTGGGGTCAATACGGATCGACGATGCCATTATTCTTGCTTCCCGAATTGATGACGGTTTCCTTGATAAGAGTTATGGGTTTGGCGGTACCGCTGTCAATGTTTGTGTGAAAATCTAATCGTACGGAGTGGGAGCAGAACATTCATCCTTCCCCAAAATTGCTGCGTGGATAATGAAAACACATGGCTTTAGACTGCGGCTGTTCAAGATCTTTCATTGAAAGAAGCCAATACCATGAACGAATGTCCGTGTGGTTCAGACAAACAATTTGGAGCTTGCTGTAGCCCCTATATTGGTGGCGCGCCGGCACCTACCGCAGAAGCTACCATGCGCTCGCGCTACAGCGCGCATGTGTTAGGTAAGGTTGATTATCTTCTGGCCACTCTATCGACAGAACAACGCGCCGGTTATGACCGGAAAGAGGCGGAGCAAGCTTTCGCCGATACCAAATGGCTGGGCCTGGAGATTCGAAAAACCCGGCGAGGTGATGAGAGTGATGAAACCGGTGAAGTAGAATTCGTGGCTCGATATCGCTCAGACGGTCAGACGGTGTCCCATCATGAATTGTCATTTTTCACGCGCGAGGACGGCCGATGGGTCTTTTCCGATTGTGAAATGAACCCAAAGGCCCCTACGGTCCGCCTACAAAAGGTTGGCCGCAACGAGCCGTGCCCGTGCGGTTCGGGCAAGAAGTACAAAAAATGCTGTGGGGCGTAGTGCCCTTCAAGGCCACGTAAGCCACAAACCTAAATGTTTAAATTGCCGCGTCGGCCTCGACGATAAGTTTGCGCACCAGCGGTATTAACTCAGCGCCATATTGCTGGGCATCAGGAAGTGGATCATAACCGCGAATTAGCAGACTGGTCGCGCCTAGTTTATAATATTCGACCAGCGCCTTGGCGACAGTATCAGGGGCGCCGACTAAAGCGGTGGAATTTCCCGGGGCGCCGGTCGCTTGGGCCAACTTCATCCAAAGGCAGCTATCCTGCAGTTCTCGGGCCTCTGCCGCAGCCAACAGGCGCAGAGAACCAATATTTTTCCGCTGCTCAAACTTCCGACCGCTCCGCTCTATTCGCGTTAGAATATGGTGAGCACGGTCCCATGCTTTGTTGTCAGTTTCCGCCAGGATGGGCCTGGTCGAAAGGCTGAATGTGGGTGTTCGGCCGTGCCTTGCGGAAGCTTTGTGGACGCGGGCCATAAAGGCTGCAGTATCTGCCAGCGGTTCTCCCCACAACATGAAGACGTCCAGATGCGGCGCCAAGGCGGCAATTGCCGCATCCGAACCACCACCACCATAGACGGGGATATGGGGTGACTGTCGGCAGCGGATATCCGCGTGGGCCCCTTTCAGGCGATAGAACTGGCCATCGTGGTCGAATGGCGCAGTTTCCGTCCAAGTTTGCCTGAGGATCCCGGCATATTCGTCAAGCCGACGGTAACGATCACCATGACCAAGAAAATCACCGTCTTTCGCTTGATCCACATCGCTGCCCCCTGCAATCAGATGTACGGCTAGACGCCCGTTACTCAACTGATCCAGGGTAGCCAGTTTTCGCGCCGCTAGGGTGGGGGAGATGAAGCCGGGCCGGTGGGCCAACAGAAAAGCCAGGCGTTCCGTCTGTGCTGCGGCATGAGCGGTGATCATGAAGCCGTCAGGTGCGCCGGAAAAATAGCCGACCAAAACCCGATCGAAATCGGCTGCTTCGTGTAATTTGGCCGATTCTGTGATGACGTCAGTATTGAAGGGTGGCCCAGCCGATGCAATGATTTCCGAACTTATGCGGGGCGCTACCCATCCGATCATCTCTACGGGCATTATCGCATCTCTCGCAAGGTCACTGCCGGCGGTTCCATACTTATGAATTTTCTGCCACAGAATTCTACCAACCCGGCTTCTGTTTCACGTGTTGGAATTCTCATCGCCTCCGGTACAACATCTGCTTGATCGTTTTGGCTTATGCGGGGTCAAAATAATGAATTTCGAACAAAACGCAGCCACCTTCGGATTTGAACGGTCCGTGGGGTGCGCCGGGCGGTCGGCAGGCATAGGTATTAGCCTGGAAGGGTTCCCCGCCCTGTCCGTTCTCGTCATTGCCCACGGTGAGGTCACCGGAGACTAGATAAACCTCCTCCCAATGCTCATGTACGAAGGGTGTCGTAGTGTAAACACCGGGCCGAAAGCGCAGAAGTCGGGTCCGGCTGCCTCGATTGTTTTCTTCATCTAGCGTGCCAGCCAATATTTTCTGCTGTATGCCTTCTGGATAACCGGGTGGCGTGGCCCAACCATCATCGAAATCGACGGGGAAGAATTCCTTGTGTTCCTTAGTCACGGCCATGGTGCTTGCTCCAATCTTAGGTTTCGTCGGATAAGGAATAGTTGTTCAGGACCTGGTCGACCAAGGCCTTGCTCTCATCCCAGTCATAGGTCCGATAACTGTGGTTCTTGGTCACGAAAGTAGCGCCGGCGTAAAACATTTCATATTGGGTATGGCGGGAGGCGAACTCTGATCCAACCGCATCCCATGCCAATTTGAAGATTTTCACTCGGTCCTCAGAGTTGCGGGCAGGCGATTGCTGGGTGATGTTAATCATCTTGCGCAGTTCTGGGTTAGTGAAGTCTGCTACGGACGATGGCAGCATGATCATGCCGCCTCCTGCCAGGTCCCGTAAAGTGGCCATTACCTTTGGGTATAGTTGCTGGGTCAAGACCTGGGCTGAATACAGGGTATGCCGGTCGGGTACAAAGTAACCGATATGGTTCTGGCCCTTCACTTCCATAGAATTCACCATGGCTTCCACCATGGCGCCATGGGCGGCCAGCTGGCCGAGGGTCTCACGGACCTGGGGGAAGTTGGTCGTTCCGTTGGTTTCAGCGATCATGTGCCCTAGGCCAATAAGAAATTTCATCTTCACCATCAGGCGGACCTGGGCCTGGTAGTTCTGATAGACGTGGGCCGGGGTGGCGTGGAACTGCTTTTGACACATCTCTACATCCTGGTCGATGAATACCCGATCCCAGGGCACCTTGACGTTGTCGAAGAATAGAACAGCGTCGTTCTCATCGAAGCGGTGAGAGAGGGGATTGTCGAATTCGCTTGGGGCATGGGCCTCGTAGGATTTGCGGGAAAGAACTTTCAGGCCCTTGGTGTTCATGGGTACGGCGAAAGAAAGGGCAAAACGGGCGTCGCCGGGCTGTAAAGGCTGGATACAGGTAACAAAAACTTCATTTGCTACCACGCCGCCCGTAGCCAGCATTTTGGCGCCATGAATAGTCAAGCCTTTCTCATCGCGATCCACCACGCCGGCCGTCAGGGCTTCATTGGATTGTTCATGGGCCGCCTTGGAGCGGTCTGCCTGAGGGTTGATGATGACATAGGTTAAATACAATTCATTATCCCGGGCATACCGGTAGTAGTCCACTAGGGCTTCCGCGCGGTCAGGATCGTAATCGGCAAAGACGGATCGGCCCATAAACATGCCGCTGATGCATGAAGCGACATGATCTGGCGCTCGGCCCAGGAAACCGCCGTGCAGTTCGGTCCAGGCGACAAGGGCCCGGCGCCGGGTTACCAGGTCGTCATAGGATGTAGGCAACTGCCATATGCGGTTCGCGCGGCCGTCGCCGTCAGGGATTGAAAACGTCATCAAATCCAAGTTTTCAACCTGGCTTTGAAAATCGTATAGCCGACCAACTGTGGCGACCACGTTCCTGAAGGCCGGATGGGTTGTGACATCGTCCACCACTCTGCCATCCAGATAGATCTGACGTCTGTCCCGCAACGAATTTATGTGTTGTTCGCCGGTTTTGATCATCATCATTGCCCGTTCACAGAGTATCGAATGGTCCGAGCATATCTGCAATCGCGGCGAGGGCAATGGTCAGAACGAAGTTGTCGTTTTATGCGATCGCCAAATTTAACTGATATTTGGTGCAATTTTTTATATTTGGAGTTTTAGCAATGCAAACAGGTCCGTGTGTGTGATGACTGAGGACCGTAATCTAGCAGTTTTCCAGGGCATCGCGGGACTCATGTTGGGAGTCGTCGCGATTGCATTCTAGGGCACTGGTCTCGTTCTAACGACGTTGACGGCTAGGCTTAAGAAAATCGGGATTTTTCTTGGTGGTTGCGCAAGTATCGAGATCGCCCCGGGTAGAAAGTCCAAGGCAGCGAGCAGCATGGTCCGTACATCAATATAGTGTTTAGCGTGGTTTAGGATATTTCAACCGAAGCCCACCTTCAAAAGAAATCTAAATATCCTGGACAGGTAAAACCTTCTTAACAGGCAGTGTTCAATAATCTAATGAACTATGTAATACGATTGATATCTTGTGACGGAAAATTTTTTGATCACCCCCTCAACACATTAAATACTAAAGCCGCCGACCTTAGTTTCGAGGTATTCGTAGATACCTTCCCGGCTACCTTCTCGGCCCAGGCCGCTGT
>CAZDQC010000098.1:0-13174 GCA_964507245.1 uncultured Rhodospirillaceae bacterium | reverse complement strand
GAGGGTCTATTCGCGACCACTGCCATAGCCGATAGATTTCAAGGCTTGGGTGATCTCATCTAGGATCACAGGATCATCGATGGTCGCTGGCATTTTCCAATCCTTGCCATCGGCAATGGCGCCGATGGTGCCGCGCAGGATCTTACCCGATCGAGTCTTGGGCAAGCGCGCCACAACCATACATGTTTTAAACGCCGCTACAGGGCCGATTTCGCTCCGCACCTTGCTGACTAGTTCTTGGCATATCCTCGCCTCATGACGGTCAACACCGGCCTTAAGCACGACAAAACCAACCGGCACCTGTCCCTTCAAGTCGTCGGCAACACCGAGCACGGCGCATTCCGCTACGTCCTGGTGACCGGCCAGTACTTCCTCCATGCCACCCGTGGATAGGCGATGGCCAGCAACGTTGATAATGTCGTCGGTGCGGGACATAATATAAAGGTAATCGTCTTCATCTTGAAAGCCGGCGTCGGCGGTTTTGTAGTAGCCTGGAAACTCTTCCATATAAGATTCGATGAAACGTTCATCGGCTTGCCACAAGGTTGGCAGGCAACCCGGTGGCATCGGTAGCCTGACTACAATTGCGCCGGTTTCGCCGCGCGGCACTTCCTTGCAGCTTTCATCCACGACCTGGACGTCAAACCCGGGAACGGCTTTGGTCGGGGAGCCATATTTGACAGGTAGCGCGCCCAAACCCATGCAGTTGGCGGCGATCGCCCAACCGGACTCTGTCTGCCACCAATGATCGATCACGGGCTTTTTCAATTGTTGTTCTGCCCATTTTATGGTGTCCGGATCCGCCCGCTCGCCGGCCAGGAACAAGGTGCGGAAATTCGATAAGTTGTACTCCGACAGCAAGGCTCCATCAGGATCTTCGCGCCGAATAGCCCGGAATGCAGTTGGTGCTGTAAATAACGCCACGCATTTGTGCTGTTCGATTACCCGCCAAAAGACACCCGCGTCTGGTGTGCCCACAGGTTTGCCTTCGAACAGAATTGTTGTTGCGCCATGGAATAACGGTGCATAGACGATATATGAATGACCGACCACCCAACCGACGTCGGACGCCGACCACCACACTTCACCGGGGTTCACGTCATAGATGTTTTTCATGGACCATTTCAACGCGACCAGATGACCACCGTTGTCCCGCACTACGCCCTTGGGGATGCCAGTGGTGCCAGAGGTATACAGGATATACAGTGGATCTGTGGCCAGAATTGGTACGCAGTCGGCTGGTTGCGCGCCGGCCATGACTTCGTCCCAGTCATAATCTCTACCTGTGATCAAATCTGCCGTTTCCATCTCGCGTTGCAGAATCACGCAAGAATCCGGTTTGTGGCTTGCCATATCAATGGCTCCGTCCAGCAATGGCTTGTATGGCACTACCCGGCCTGGTTCGATGCCGCAAGAGGCCGAGACGATAACTTTGGGCAAGGCATCGTCGATGCGGGTGGCTAGTTCGTTAGCAGCGAAGCCGCCGAACACGACCGAGTGCACGGCACCAATGCGGGCGCAAGCGAGCATCGCCACAGCGGTTTCCGGTACCATGGGCATATAGATGATGACCCTGTCGCCTTTCTCCACGCCCAGGTCTTGCAACATGCCAGCGCATTGAGCGACCTGGCCTTGTAGCTCGGCATAGGTAATTGTCCGCATACTGTCAGTTATAGGGGAATCATAAATAATCGCCGCTTGATTGCCACGCCCAGCTTCGACGTGACGGTCTACGGCGTTATAGCAGGTGTTAGTCTCGGCGCCGGTGAACCAGCGGTAAAAAGGAGGACGGCTGTCGTCCAATACCTTGTCCCAGGTTTTCGTCCAATGGATATCCTCGGCTGCCTCGGCCCAAAATCTTTGGGGGTTGCGCTTCCAAGCGGCATAAGTCTCGTCGTATCCACCGGCCATTGGCATATTTCCTGTTAACAGCTTATCGTTAGTCTGTGGGTCATTATGACGCCTTGTAATCGGTGTGTCATGAAGCGATCGTTTTAATCTGTATATAGGGATGGCAGCACGTCGGGCATATTACAGCCCTTAAAGCTCCTGGGCGTTTTCGTAACCGCATCGGCCTTCTAGGACAAATCACCATCATTGTTCAGGAGACCTTTGTAGGTGACCAGACTTCAGGTTTCGTTAATTAGGTTGTCATAGGGTTCCACCCAATTTACCCGGCACCTTGGTGCCGCGAAATTAGGCGTCATGTTGATGGTAACCGCGAAGCAGGTCCCATCAATCACGGCCTTGGCGCCCAAACCCCAGTTCGATGCCCTTAATGGTATACAGCAGGCCGTTATGCCAAATGCTTGCTGAATTTAACCCTATTTTTGGCCTCTCAAGACCCACAAAGGATATTGTTGCCTAGATACTTGCAAAAACAATTATAGCCTGATGGTGACGTTGTTCCTGCGAAGCTGAATGCTCCACCTTGTCTTGGGGGCAACTGCCCCCGATAATTATATATGGCCAACAATGTGACCTTGAGCGGCGCCTACCGCTTTTTCTTACCCCTGATCCTGATGACTGAGCTAAACATGATCTCAAAGTCGGTCATCAATGCGGCATTGGCACGGGCTCAGGATCAGAACATTACACTCGCCGCATTTCATGTTGCCTTCACCTTATATTTTGCACTGTCGTCCAGCACCGAGGTTTGCTCGCTCTTGACGCTCGCCTACCTGAAGACAAAGGTGGCCCTAGGGCGGCTGCTGCGCTTCATGGTTCTGATAGTCGCTGTACCGTGGATTATCGCTCAATTTTTAGCTTTTACTTCTCTGGGCGATTGGGCATTTGGTGGGTTATTCGGTGCGTCGGATGCAGTGGTGGCTCAGGCAAAATCCGCGATCTTTCTACTCTCCTTTAGCGCCCCTATCCTAATTATTCGGTCCATCTGTTTTGGCCTAATTCTGATGCACCAACGGACCATTTTCATTACCTATGCCACCTGTGTGCGGCTAGCGTCCTTGGCTGGTTCCTTGTTGGTGCTGCCGAACTTCTTGGATGGTGCGGCGGTTGGTGCCGCAGCACTAGTGCTGTGCATGGCGTTCGAAACTGCGGTTGCTTTCATATTTGCTCGGCCGCTTTTCCGGAACTTGCCTAGCGGTAATTCGGCCGAGGACGAAGTGCCGCCAAACTTCCGCCGGCAGTGGCGCTTCGCATGGCCATTGATGATGAACACCTCATCGGAATTAGGTGTGGTTACGGTAATATCGATATTTCTTGGTTTTCTGGCTAACCCGGACCTGGCGCTGGCAGCATTCAATGTAGTTTATGGTTTGGTCAGTTTGATAATTAGTCCCATGCGTAATCTTCTTCAAACAGCACAAACTTTGGTCAAGTCGGTCTCGGATCGTCGGACTATGTTTTTGTTTGTATTACATTTGGTAGGCTTCTTCGGATTCATAGGGTTTCTGCTATTTCATACACCGCTGGAAAAATTTGTCCTGGTGGATGCTATGGGCCTGAAGGGCACATTACGCGACTATTGCCTTCCGGCCTTGAAATTGTCCTTTCTGATGGCAGCGGCCTGGGCCTATTCGGCTTTGTTCCGGGGACTATTGGCAGGGGCCCAGAACACCACAGTACTTGCAGCTAGCGGTTTGTCTCGGATCGTAATTGCGGCATTGGCATCCGGTGCTATATTTGCCATTTCGGATGTCAATGGCGCTGTAGTGGGTATCATTGGCTGGATGGCTGGATATGGTTTAGAAGCCTCCTTTCTTGCGTTCCAGTTGCGGCGGATGGATCGGCGGCGCGCGGCTGTGTAAACTCGGGTACTGGACGGAACGCCAGTGGCGGTGTATGTCTCCGCCGCGCCCGAGGCTGCATAATGTGCCTTCTCCCTAATTCAGGAAATATGACTGCGTCATGTCGCTTCGAAATATCGCCATCATCGCTCATGTTGATCATGGCAAGACCACCCTGGTTGACGCCATGTTCCGCCAATCCGGCACCTTCCGTGCCAATCAGCAGGTGGCAGAGCGCGCCATGGATTCCAATGATCTCGAGAAGGAGCGGGGCATCACGATTCTCTCCAAATGTACTTCCATCGATTGGCAAGGCACGCGGATCAATATCGTTGATACCCCAGGCCACGCAGATTTTGGTGGCGAGGTGGAGCGTATCCTGAAGATGGTCGACGGCGTTATTCTATTGGTAGACGCTGCCGAGGGGCCTATGCCACAAACAAAGTTCGTCACCGGTAAGGCGTTGGCCTTAGGGTTGCGCCCCATCGTGGTGATCAACAAAATTGATCGCAGAGATGCGCGGCCGGACGAAGTTTTGGACGAGGTATTTGATCTGTTTACGGCCCTTGATGCGGACGAGGATCAGCTTGATTTTCCATATCTCTACGCTGCGGGCCGGGATGGCTGGGTCAGCGATGATGCAAGGGCTGACAGGGGCGATTTGTCGCTGTTATTCGAATTGCTGGTGCGCCATGTGGGTGAACCCAATGTGGAGAGTGAGGCACCATTTGCCATGATTGCCACTTTGTTGGACGCGGACCCATATTTGGGCCGGGTACTGACCGGCCGTGTCCAATCGGGTAGTTTGGCGCAAAACGAGACCATCCATGCCTTGCGCGCTGACGGCAGCGTAGTGGAAACTGCGCGAGTTACTAAACTGCTGACCTTCAGAGGTTTGGACAGGGTCCCAGTGGAATGTGTTCAGGCGGGCGATATCGTCGCCATCGCGGGGCTGCAAATTGCGACGGTGGCCGATACCTTGGCCGACCTTGCCGTCAACAAGGCGATCACCGCCCCACCCATCGATCCGCCCACCTTGTCTATTCGTTTCGCCATAAATGACTCGCCGCTCGCGGGACGTGATGGCGACAAAGTACAAAGCCGGGTGATCCGCGACCGCCTGCTGGCCGAGGCTGAAGGCAACGTAGCCATTCGAGTTAGCGAGACCGATGACAAGGAGGCATTCGAGGTCGCTGGTCGGGGTGAATTGCAACTGGGTGTGCTGATAGAGACTATGCGCCGAGAAGGGTTTGAGATGACTATTGGCCGTCCCAAGGTGTTGTTCCGCCAGGATCCTGAAACCGGCCAGCGCCAAGAACCAATCGAGGACGTGACTATCGATGTGGACGATGAGTTCACGGGCGTGGTGGTGGAGAAAATGGCGGAGCGTAAGGGCGAGATGATGGAAATGCGCCCGTTTGGCGTGGGCCGGACGCGGATTACCTTCTTGATGCCGTCTCGGGGCCTGATTGGCTATCACGGCGAGTTCCTCACCGATACTCGGGGTACCGGCGTCATCCATCGTCTGTATCGTGGCTACGCAGACTATATGGGACCGATTCTTGGGCGTCACCGGGGCGCCATCGTTTCGGCTCAAACGGGCACCTCAGTGCCATTTGCCCTGTGGAATTTTGAAGAACGCGGCATCTTGTTCATCGGTCCCGGCGAACAAGTCTATGAAGGTATGATCATCGGCGAAAACGCCAAGCTGTCGGACCTGGAAGTAAATCCATTGAAGGCCAAGCAGTTAACTAACATCCGCGCCGCCGGCAAGGATGATGCCGTGCGTCTAACTCCACCCCGGCGCATGAGCCTTGAGCAGGCCATCGCCTATATCAGTGAGGACGAGGCAGTAGAAGTCACCCCCAACTATACCCGTCTGCGAAAGGTTACTCTGGACCCGCACCAGCGCAAACGGGAACGCCGCGCAGCAATGGCGCGATGAATAGGGGTTATCTTTCTTGAGGGGCCAGTTTTTGCATGATGGAATATTCAAGATTTAAGAATTGACCCCTGGTTGATCAGATTGAGGTAAGGGTTTGAATATGACCACCATCGCCCTCACGCTAGAAGAGATTGAGGAACTAAGCCGAGACGTGCTGCTATTCAATGGTTGTGACGATTTGAATACAGACGCCTTGGTGCGCACCATCGTAACGGCCGAGCGCGACGGCTCTACCTCCCATGGTTTGTTCCGCTTGCCTGGCTATGTTGCGTCCCTCAGGAGCGGCAAGGTGAACGGTAAGGCGCGACCGAGCGTCGACAATAAATTAATGGCTGTCGTCAAGGTCCACGGCGACAATGGTTTTTCTCCAATTGCGATAGAAACAGGTGTGCCTGTCCTAGCCGCTGCCGCGAAATTGCTTGGCGTGGCAGCTATGACAATGACGAGTACCTATCATTTCGCTGCTTTATGGCCGGAAGTGGAGGCATTGGCCGAGGTAGGCCTGATTGGCCTAGCTTGTGTTTGCACCAAGCCCTTCGTGGCGCCGGCAGGTGGGACAGAGGCACTGCTCGGCACCAACCCGATAGCCTTTGCTTGGCCGAGGCCTGGGAAAATGCCGGTAGTAGTGGATATGGCGACGGCAGCCATGGCCCATGGGGAAATTCAAGTCGCTGCACGGGAGAGGGAGATGGTACCTCTGGGCACCGGACTGGATGAGCAAGGCAGGGAGACTACGGATCCAGGCCAAATTCTGAAGGGCGTGTTGCTGCCATTTGGCGGCTACAAGGGATCGGCCATTGCGCTGATGGTAGAGCTGTTGGCGGCGGGTGCCGTCGGAGATTGTTTCAGTTTCGAGGGGGACACGGTAGACAATGGCGATGGCGGACCAACAGTTGGGGGCGAATTCATGTTGGCAATATCACCGGAAATACTGGCCGGATCCGACTGGGCCGAACATTGTGAAGGATTTCTCAAGCGCTATGAAGCCATTGAAGGTGCTCGCCTGCCGGGTCTGCGCCGCCACAACAATCGTCAATCCGCCGCACCTCGGCTAATCAACTCCGACCTGGTCGAACGGATCAAGGCGTTGAATGCCTAGATGCTAGTCTAATGAGGGCATGTTGAGGCCGAATTCACTGGCGCAATCGATGGCGCTGTCATAGCCCGCATCGGAGTGACGAATGACGCCCGTTGCGGGATCATTCCACAGCACCCGTCCGATGCGGCGAGCCGCATCCTCGCTACCGTCACAGACAATGACCATGCCGGCATTGTTTCTCTGGCGACATGTTACACCACGGAAGCCTACTCCATGGACATCAACCCTATATTTTGGAGGCGCGCCTTGGGTTATAGGGAACTATGGCTCTAAACCCATGTGAGCGTGGCAGAGAACGTCACCCTGTACGAGGCCAAACGCAGGGCGGTCACCCCAGGCGAAGCATGGAGGACGGCTATGGACGTATCTTCATGTCTCGTCACCTGGATCCATGATGTAGGCTTTTAATTGTTTCTGCGTCTTAACCGGTATAGGGATGGAGGATCGTGTTGAAAGATCGAAACAAACGGCGACGATTTCTGTCGTGGCGCCGATTACATTCGTTTCGATGTTGCGAAGGCGGTGCATGGCTACGACCGATTTTGTCCCGACCTTCAACAGCGCGCTCTCAATTTTGAACAAAGTACCCAGGCGCTGTTCGTTCTTGAACTGGATGGTGTGCTGGGCATCAACTAGGGTGATGCCGCTGTCCTGCTGCCCGTCGGTCGTGAAGCCTAATTCGGCCAGAAAATGAAAGGCCGCGATGTCGAAATGACCCACATAATGCTGGACGTTCATGTGACCCAACTGGTCGCAATGCCAAGGGTAAACGACACCGCGACAGGTTTCCAACCACCTCATATTTTTTAACTCCATGCTAATATTTTTTGCATTATGATTTTTTGCTGCCTGTCGGTCCATAGAGTTGCTTGGCAGATTGATCAGTTTCTGTCAGAAGGGGCCAGATTTGATGCAGCGGAATGAATACAATGAACGAAGCCGTGGATGATGGCGAGGGTGGTCGGGATTTCATTCGCGAAATCGTCCGCGAGGATCTGGCCACAGGGCGTCATGCTAGCGTGGTGACCCGGTTCCCGCCGGAACCCAACGGCTATCTGCATATTGGCCACGCCAAATCAATTAGCCTGAATTTCCGGATCGCCGAAGAGTTTGGCGGCCGCTGCCACCTGCGCTTCGACGACACAAATCCAACCAAGGAAGAGCAGGAATTCATTGAAGCCATTCAAGACGACGTGCGCTGGTTGGGCTTTGGTTGGGGAGAACATCTGTATTTTGCCTCGGACAATTTTGAGCAGTTGTATCAGTGGGCAGAGCTATTAATCGAAGCAGATAAGGCTTACGTCGACGATCTGTCGCCCGACGAAATCCGGGACTATCGCGGCACCCTGACCGAGCCCGGTCGCAACAGTCCGCACCGAGATCGCGATACTGCGGAGAGCTTGGAACTATTTCGTCGAATGCGGGCTGGACAATTTCCCAACGGCGCCCATGTCCTGCGTGCCAAAATTGACATGGCATCTGGAAATATGAACATGCGCGATCCGGTGTTGTACCGAATTTTGCATACTGAACATCCACGTACGGGGAAGAATTGGTGCATCTATCCTGGCTATGATTTTGCTCACGGTCAGTCTGATGCAATCGAGCGGGTGACCCACTCGCTTTGCACGCTGGAATTCGCCGACCATAGGCCTCTGTATGAATGGCTGCTGCAGGCGATCGGGACGGCCGAACGTCCCCAGCAGTATGAATTCTCTCGGCTAAATCTTTCCCATGCAGTGCTTTCCAAGCGCCGATTGACTCAATTGGTGGACGAAGGTCATGTGGATGGTTGGGATGATCCGCGTATGCCGACCTTGTCGGGGCTACGGCGACGTGGCGTGCCTGCCGCGGCGATTCGTGATTTTATCTCCCGTTTAGCTATCACTAAATCAGACGGTCTTGTGGAGATGGCGATGCTGGAGCATTGCATCCGCGAACAGTTGAACATTGAGGCGCCTCGCAGGATGGCGGTCATTCGGCCCTTGAAAGTGGTGATTGATAATTATCCTGAAGACAAAACAGAAATGCTAAAGGCGCAAAACCACCCCGGCAATCCCGAGATGGGCAGCCGAGAAATCCCCTTCTCCCGCGAAATTTATGTTGAACGGGATGATTTCATGGAAGATCCGCACAAAAAATTCTTTCGCCTGGGCCCTGGCCGGGAAGTGCGCTTGCGCTATGCCTATTTCATTACCTGCCAAGAGATCATCAAGAATGGCAATGGCGAAGTAGAAGAATTGCGTTGCACCTACGATCCCGCGACAAAGGGTGGCAATGCGCCTGATGGCCGCAAAGTAAAAGGCACAATTCATTGGGTATCTATGGCCCATGCGTTGCGAGCGGAGGTGCGTCTCTACAATAACCTATTTAAGAGCGAAGAACCGCCGGGGGGCGATGACTTTCGCACCGATTTGGATCCTAATTCTCTTGAAATTTTGTCTGATGCGTGGCTGGAACCTGGTTTATCATCACTGCAAGCTGGGCAAACGGTGCAGTTCGAACGTTTGGGCTATTTCTGCCGCGATCGGAATAGCAGCTTGGTGATCAACCGTACATTAGGCCTGAGGGACAGCTGGCTTAAGATCAAAGGCAAGGGCTAGGCGAGATCAATTAAGGAACTGATCCCAGCGGTGCACGACGGTGTCCAAATTCCCACGTTCCACAATTCCGTATAGCCGATTTTTCTGGCGGAGTAGTTGGCCGCCATCACGGCTCAGTGGGCGGAAGGACAGTGAGCCGCCCCGCAAGGACGACGTTGCCAGGAACAATTCAAAAGGAATGCGCATGTAGAGGCCTTTGTCGAAACTGCCTTCACCGAATTCCTCAGCGGAAACATTCGTGAAGGTGGCCCAGGCACCAACAGCCATACCAGAATCAAATTCTCGGACGACCGCGAACTGAGCACCCCGGTCACCTGCCAGGAACTGTCCTGCATGAATTTCTCCCAATAGTCCCATAAATGGGATCTTGTAATAGATGTTCAGGTGACCCGTAGTGACTTTATAGTCTATAAAATCCAACCGCTGGTCGAAATCTCGCTGCTGTACCCGGTTAACATCTAGGCTCAAGGCCAAGCGCGAACCGTAGGGCCGATGCATGATCTCACCGCCGATGCCCCCGAACATCGTTTCAAATAATCCTGCTGACACCCGCCCGAACCATTCCTCTGCCGGCTGAAATAGATAGTCGGTTTGCATCCGGACAATATTGCCGTCTTCACCTTCCTGATGATACAAACGTAGGTCACTTCGCACCTTTGGTAGCAGACTGTCGGAGACCAAAGTAATTTCATCGAGAGTGCTTTTGATGTTTTTTCCGAACGTGGCGCCAAAGGAAAGACCACGGTATAGCTCGGCAGACGCGGAAAACGCCATCCAGATCTGATAGAGATATAGTGCATCGGGGCCACCGATGTGGCTCTTCAAAGCAGGACGGACTTCCCAGCTCAATGTGGGATAGCGCAGCGGGTTGCTGATCGCTGTCACGCCCTCGGCGACAACACCGGCGAATGGTGGCGAGGCCTTTGGCCCGGATACAGTTGTGTGGGTCCAGATTTCTTCCGGGCTACTAATTCCTTGCACCCCTGCTTCCAGGTCGCGGCGCATAATTGAAACACGGGCCGTTTCCAGTCCAGCGTTCATGGTCACGATTTCAATCTCTTCAATGCTGTCCGGCGCGTGTGACGCGACTACTCGGCTGGCCCGCCCAACGTTGCGGGCATGCTCTCGAAATTTTGTCGGCGTGACAAACACGGTTGCCTTGCGCTTAGAAATTTCGAACTTGTCTACCGTAAAGTTAGCTGCCTCTAGGTCCTTGAAGACCTTCAACGCAATATCATTTTTCTCGTTGTCCGTCAGGGAGGGTATAAATCCATCCGAAGGCTCGCTCTTACTGCTTGTGCCCGCGGTCAATTTGCCTGTCTCAGTACGTTTTAAGGTTACTCTCGCCGTTTCCACGCCAGCGGAAATTTGAACGATTTCAACCGACGACAATCCATCTGGCGCATGGTCAGCGACCAATTGGGCGGCGGCTTCGCTTTTCGCTTGATGGCCGTCAGACTTCCCTTCTAGCGCGTCCGAAAGATGAACTCGAATTACACCCTTTGACAATTCAAGGGATTCTACAGAGTAGCCGCTGGTTTCCAGGCCATCGAAAATTCGGTCTATCATTGCGGTGCGGCGAACATCTCTGCGCCGCACCACGGCGCGGCTTCGTTGTCGTCCCTTATCCATTTGGACGATTTCGACTTGCTGTAGCGGCATTGGTGCCGCATTGAAGATGATATTGGCAGCCGCATGTTCAACGTCCCCATCCGGTTCGGGCACGTGGGCCATCACTAAACGGGCCCGCACATGGCTGATATCCATGCTGTCAATCTGGAAGCCTTTGGCCTCAAGTTTATCAAATAGATTATCGACAATATTCCAATTTTTGATTTCGTCTCGTGTAATCGTTACTTGATGAATGTTTATGCCGTTCCGTCGTTCAACCAAGGTGATGCGGTTTCCGTCTGAGGGTAATGCTGCGGCGAGGCGAGCGGCATCTAATTGCTGTTTAGGTGTGGCGTCTCGCAAACCTGTCGCAAGATAAATTCGCACCTCATCATCCTGGGTCTCGACCGATGAAATCTGCATGGCTCGAGCCTCGAAACCGGAAAACAACGCTTCCGTGATTGACGCGCTGCGATTGGCATTTACCGAAATGCGTCGTTTCGGCCTAATTCTTACGGGATCGCCGCGGTGTACAACGTGGGTAGCGAGCCGTGGGTGCAAGCCAAAGGACGCATCGCGCCTCGGAGCAGTATCTGGCAAGTTAAATCTGTTTTGCGAAACTGTTTTCCGGGGTTTCAGTTTCGGTGGCGGCGGGTCGACTTTCGGTAGACTGGCGTCGTTTACGTTGGCCCGAATAGCGGTACGGAACATAGCAATATTGCCGCGCTCGTAGGCGCCGGAAAATTCTAGCCATCGAAATGGGTGATAAACAAAGCCAAAATTAATGGGCAAATCCCGCTTGAAGGTA
The DNA here is from genome assembly GCA_964507245.1 of uncultured Rhodospirillaceae bacterium. GTDB lineage: Bacteria > Pseudomonadota > Alphaproteobacteria. The sequence goes on along the minus strand of CAZDQC010000098.1, from coordinate 1,359 downwards.
TTGCGTAGCGGTTCTGATTGATAATCCTGAGTACTTGCCTCTAGTTTTAAGGACAAGCCCTTCAAAGGCGTACGCCATTCCATACCGCCAAATACGCCTATATTAGGGCCGGAAAAATAGTCTCCGAAATTCGCCTCACCTCCGAAACCTCCGAAGCTACTACGTTTTCTGAAAACATCGGCAAAAGTGATCAGTGGGTTCTTGATTGAACTGCCCGAAGCGAAATAACCCCATCCCAAGCCAAAGGAAAAATCAAAGTCGTAGTAACTCTTCGAAGCTACGAGGTATTCACCTGAAAACAGGCCCGTGCCGATGCCGTCCTGCAGTCCAAATGCAATCTGCGGAACCGTACGCCCTTCATCAAGAAGCAAGAATTTCAAATCGGCACCGCGATCCTGAAAATCCTCCGTAGAGGCCAAACCGCCAATGGAAAATGACCGGTTTGTGATTTCCGTATAGCGGAAGGTTCCTTCCAGCCACGGCATGGCCTGAAAAGAAATATAATAGCGCAAATAGGGATCTATGATAGTTGTGCCGACCGAAAAGTCGCCATCATTACGGAACCTCGCCGTTCTAGCTTGCAACAAGCCCACGCTGCCATAATCGTTTGCAGTAGCCCAGTTGTTTGAATGATCTACAACTTTCGAATACTTGGCATTAGAGGATATCGGCAATGCCGTAATTATCATGGTTACCAAAAAAACATGAGCTATTGGCCTGCCACCAACCGCAAGAATATCTTGAATGGACCGCAAGAACTGGCGTTGAAACATTATGGCAACTGTATCTCGCTTCGACTGACCAATTCATTAATCGCGACTGATGACGGCAAGCGAAGCAGCTGTGACCGCGAGCTGGCTGATGAGCGATGAACCTTCCCGCACCAAAGTAAATAAATCGAGTGGCGCCGGATCTTTTGGCACGACCAGCGAACTGCCTGGGGGCAATTGCACCGGATTGTAATTCCAAACGCTGACGGCCAACCGTTCTGCCCGGCCATTAGGATAGACAACAAATACCCGGTCTTCGTCAGCCGACCTTTGAAAGCCGCCTGCTTGACGTATGTATTCGTCCGCCGTAGTGCCAGAGATAAATTGCAAGGCGCCAGGGTTCAATACATCGCCAACGACGGTCACAAAATTTGGCCGCTTTGGTATGTACAACCGATCTCCTGGTTCCAGAACAGCATCCAATTCAGGCCGCACCTGCAACACGGTTGGGTCAGTTTCGGTTACGATACGCCCTAGAGCTTCCACGGTGCCGAGCTGAGACGCAAACTGTTGCAATGCCAGCACAGTCGTCGGATTTACGTTGCGCTGTACCGCGACGACAGCGAGGGCTGAGTTTAGTTCTCGCGCT
>CAZDQC010000097.1:0-13238 GCA_964507245.1 uncultured Rhodospirillaceae bacterium | reverse complement strand
TTGTGGGCGCGAAGGTATTTCCTTAAGCAGACCACCAGCTCCCATCGCCATGATCTGATCCCTGCCCACAGGTCGATCCGCCAGCAATCGCTGCAGAACCCAGTCAAAGCCATTCAGTTTTGGCGACCGGGCGCAGCCGGGAAGGCCAATCACCGACACCTCGCCATGTTTAGCTAGTAACAGTAGATTGCCCGGATCCACCGGCATGCCAAAATGCAGGATTTCGCCACCTGCAGCAACAATGCCGCTAGGCACCTCATCCCGCCGGTCAGTAATAGCCGAAGCGCCGAATATCAAGATCGGATCAAGACCCTGTGTTAATTGCGTCGACACTGACCTGGCAATTTCAGCACTTTCATGAGCACAACGCCGTTCGTCCGCCAGATTGCTGCCCAACGCCACTAGCCGTGCCCTTAGGACATCCGCCGTCTTGTTTAAAATCCTATCCTTAGTGCCTGGCAAAGTAGTCATGATCAATCCAGCTCGACGCGACCTATAGGGGGCAAGGACCACGAGAGGTGATGTATCTGACGCGATTTCGACCGCACGTTCTACTGCCTCCTGCGGAGCCGCGAAAGGAATAATCTTTATGGTAGCCAGCATTTGCCCCTCCTCTACCGCCTCGTATGGCGCCAAGGTAGAGATTGTGACGGCTTCATTAATTCGGTTCATGGCGTCGACCCGTTCCTTGTCAATCACCACGACACCGGCAGTATCCGCGTAGAGATTGCAACGGCCAGTGAAGGCAGCCTGAAGACTGGCGCCCGCACCTTGGCAAGCCCTGGCGATGGCATTTGCTGCCGTATCCTCGTCCACATCACCTGCTTCTAGACGCGCGGCAACGACCTCCACGATGCCGGCCTTGGCCAAGACATCTAAATCATCCTTGCTTAGACGCCGGCCCTTTTTCATGCGAACACCATTTGCAGTCACGGAATGGGCTAGCACGGCACCGCCCGCATCGGCCAGGGGCGTAGCGCCAAAGATCATTCCGCGGCCTTAGCCTCGGCCCAATTTGGCCGGCGCAGGGCCCCGATGATTTCGGCCATGATGGAAACGGCGATCTCGGCCGGGGACTTCGCACCGATATCCAATCCCACTGGACCATGGATACGGTTGAAATCACTCTCGCCAAAGCCTTCCACTGCCAAACGTTCCAGGCGCTTAAGATGTGTCCGCGTGGAACCTAGACAGCCGATATAAAAGGCATCCGAACGTAGAACCCTGATCAGTGCGGGGTCGTCCAGCTTAGGGTCATGGGTCAGCGTGACGATAGCCGAACGACGGTCAGGCGCGAACTGGTCAACGCCGTCATCGGGCCAGGCGTCGATGAGATTGATGCCGGGAAATCTATCAGCAGAAGCGAATTCGCGCCGAGGGTCGATGATGGACACGTCATATCCGGCCAGGACCGCCATTTGCGATAGGGGCTGGGCGATATGCACGGCGCCCACAACCAGCATTCGCAGTGGCGGATTATGGACATGCAAGAATAACTTGCGCCCGTCAGCTAATTCAACCACGCCACTTTTGTCCGCCAACATGACCTGCCTGGCGGCGATATTCAGTTCGTTAGTTGCATCGCTTTCGGCAGGATAGATCAACTGGCCATCGCCATTGGTCAAGTCGGTGGCGACAACCACTTGGCGCTTGGCTATACGATCGGTCAATACCTGCTCAAGAATGTCCGTTTTCATTCGACCGGCTCTATGAATACTTCGCACTTGCCGCCGCAAGCCAATCCGACCTGCCACGCGGTTTCATCGGAGATGCCATAATCGATCAAGCGGGTCTGACCGTCTACGATGCTCTTGCGCGCTTCAGTCACAACCGCACCTTCAATGCAGCCACCCGAGACGGAACCGACAAAATCGCCGCTATCCTCTACCACCAACTGGCTACCCACCGGGCGTGGGGAGGAGCCCCAAGTAGCAACCACCGTGGCCAGGGCTACGCCCTTGCCCGCGGCTTTCCATTCTGCCGCCTTTTCCAGAACCTTATCGTGTTCAACCATTTCACCAGGGCTCGTCATTATTACGCTGCTTCCAAACGTCTAGATTGGGGCCGGCTCAAAGCTTCTGCCAGGTCCCTAAGACTAGCAAGATTATGCACCGTGCGGAAATCATCCACATGGGGCAACAAGGCTTTAATACCTTTCGATTTGGGTTCGAACCCATCATAGCGCAAGAGGGGGTTCAGCCAGATGAGGCGCCGGCATGATTTGTGCAAGCGCTCGATTTCCCTGCCAATCCCTTCGCCCGCGTCCCTGTCCAAGCCGTCAGAAATCATCAACACCACCGCCCCCTGGCCCAGTACCCGGCGAGACCAATGGATGTTGAATTCATACAGGCTATGACCAATACGGGTACCGCCAGACCAGTCGTCGACCCCGCTTGATACCTTCTCCAGGGCCAGGTCCACATCCCTGTGCCGCAGATGGCGGGTAATATTGGTCAGACGCGTCCCAAATACAAAGGTATGTACGCGGTCCCGGTCGTTGGTAATCGCATGCATGAAGTGCAGGGACATTCGGCTGTAGCGGTTCATGGAGCCAGAAATGTCGCACAGGACGACGAGTGGCGGATGACGATGTTTTGGTGAGCGATGCCGCAATGGCGCGCCGCCGCCATTTCGCAGCGCTGCCCGAAGGGAGGCCCTCATATCGACCCGTCGTCCATGTCGATCAGCCGCAAAACGCCGCGTTGGCACGGCCATGATTGGCAAGCGCATCCGAGCGATAACGGCGCGGGCCTGAGCCACTTCTTCAGCACTCATGGCCTCAAAATCCATCTCCTGCAGCACTTCCCGGGAGGAATATGTCAGAGCGGCGTCAAACTCAACCTCTTCTGCCATCTGCAGCTCTGGCTCTTCTGCGCCCTCTCCCTTGGCCAATGCCTCGGCAATGCGGCGCGAGATGGCCTCGTTCCGGTCGGGATCAATTTCGACCTCAACCTGTGGCATCAAGTCATGCAGCAAGCGTTCCAAAATTCTTGGATTGCGCCAAAAGACATGGAAGGCCTGATCGAACAGGTCGCAATGGTCTTGTCGGTTCACAAAGACGGCAAACAGCGTCCAGTAAAAATCCTCCCGCCTGCCAACTCCTGCGGTGATGACGGCTCGCACCCCCTCTAACGTCCGACCCGGCCCGACAGGCAGACCAGCGGCGCGCAGCACCCTGGCGAAGTGCATAATGTTTTCCGCCAGGCGATTGCTGTCTTCCAAGCTCTTGTCGTTCAAGAGACCGACACCGCGATCTCGCGCTTTACATCCTCGAGGATCAACGCTGCTTCGCTGCCCTGAATTTTCAGGATATCGTCCTGGTATTTCAACAACGTCCCCAAGGTGCTATCGACGGTTTCTGGCTCTAGGACAACCTTATTCAACTCGGTCAGCGCAGTAGCCCAGTCAATGGTTTCCGCAATGCCCGGTAATTTGAACAGGTCATGCTTCCGCAGGCGCTGGATGAATTCCACGACCTGGCGGCTCAAGATTTCTTCGCAACCGGGCACCTTACTGCGCAGAATTTTCAATTCACGCTCTGCATTTGGGTAATCAACCCAGTAGTAAAGACAACGTCGTTTCAGGGCGTCATGAATTTCTCGCGTACGGTTTGACGTAATAATTACGATGGGTGGCTGTTGCGCGGCAATGGTACCGATTTCCGGGATGGTGATTTGAAAGTCGGACAGCACCTCCAGCAAGTAGGCTTCGAACGCCTCATCCGTGCGGTCCAACTCGTCAATCAACAAAACAGGCGCGACACCTTGGTCAGTTTCCAAGGCCTGCAACAGCGGTCTTTTGATCAAAAATTCATCACGGAAGATGTCTCGCCCCAAGCGCTCTCGATCCACGCTACCCGTGGCCTCGGCCATACGGATCTCAATCATCTGACGGGCATAGTTCCATTCGTATACAGCGGAAGAAACATCCAGTCCTTCGTAGCATTGCAGGCGCACCAGGGGGCGCGCTAAGGTCTCCGACAAGACCTTGGCGATCTCCGTTTTGCCTACGCCAGCCTCCCCCTCTAGAAAAAGCGGCCGTCCCATTTTTAGGGACAAAAATAAAGTCGTCGCTAAACTGCGGTCAGCGATGTAGTCGCCCTGGCCCAACAGGTTCAATGTGGCATCGATATCAGTGGGGATAGCAGTATTCATGGAGCGAAACCTAGGTCGTTTTGCAAGCAAAGAAAAGGCGGAGAGGCATGAACCTCTCCGCCAATTTTGAACTTCGTATTTGTCTAGCCAGCGGCAGCGACCGCCCGCTTGCCCATAACAATTACCAAATGGGCTCGGTATTCCGCACTACCATGGATGTCACTATTCATGTGCTCGACTGGAAGTGTAACGCCATCCAGAGCATCCCGTGACCAGTTGTCGGAAAGCGCCTTCTCCATTCGTGGACCCCGACGGGCGTGATCTGTAGCACCCGTAACCGCAACACGCACGCCATCCGCCGCCTGTGCCACGAATACGCCAACCAGCGCATACCTGGATGCCGGATTGGGAAACTTAGCGTAGGCAGCCTTTGCGGCATTGGGGAAAGTGACAGACTTAATAATCTCGCCATCGTTCAGGGCCGTCTCAAACATGCCGGTGAAGAAATCATCGGCCGCGATATCCCGCTGATTAGTGGTGATCGTCGCACCCAGACCCAGGGCGGCGGCCGGATAATCTGCTGCCGGGTCATTATTAGCAAGAGAGCCACCCAAGGTACCTCGATTACGCACCTGCGCATCGCCGATACCCTCGGCAACGGAACGCAACACCGCTGGCACATCCGTCGAGGCTGCGACCTCGGCATGGGTAGTCATGGCGCCGATGGTGACACTGTCCCCATTATTGGTGATGCCTGACAAGCCGGCGCCGGCCAAGGATATCACGTCAGATGGTTTGGCCAGTCGCTGTTTCAGAACCGGGATCAGAGTTTGACCCCCAGCCATAACTGTGCCGTCCTCCGCCGCCGAAAGTCTGGCCGCTGCATCATCAATGCTGGAAGCCGATTGGAAGTTAAAGTCGTACATCTATCTATCCTCCCTGGCCTAGCTTATCGACTGCGCGGCACGCCACACAGCCTCCGGCGTGGCCGGCATTTCTACATGTTTCACACCCAAGGCGTTGGCAATGGCGTTGATCACCGCCGGCGGCGCTGCAATGGCGCCCGCCTCGCCACAACCCTTAACCCCTAGGGGATTATGTTCTGGTACAGTGGATGTATAATCCACATCGAAGGACGGCAGATCGTCGGCTCGGGGCATGCAATAATCCATGAACGATCCAGTAACCAACTGCCCGCTGTCTTCATCGTAGACACAGCCCTCCAGCAGAGCCTGACCTATGCCATGGGCCAGGCCACCATGGACCTGCCCCTCCACAATCATAGGATTGACCAGAGTACCGAAGTCATCTATCGCCGTGTAGCGGACGATTTCAACGGTGCCCGTTTCCGGGTCTACCTCTACCTCGCAGACATGGGCGCCGGCAGGAAAGGAGAAGTTCAAGGGATCGAAGAAGGCAATTTCATCTAATCCCGGCTCAACCCCTTCTGGGTAGTTGTGCGGAACATAGGCCGTGAACGCCACTTCCGCTATATTCATGGCCTTGTCAGTGCCAGCAACCGTAAAATTACCGTCACCAAACTCGATATCATCCTCAGCAGCTTCCAGGGTATGGGCTGCTATCTTCTTGCCCTTGGCAATAATCTTGTCACAGGCGTTGGCAATAGCAACACCGCCCACTGGCAGGGAGCGGGAACCATAAGTGCCCATGCCGAACTGACCCTTATCGGTATCTCCGTGCACCACCTCGACCTGCTCAAACGGCACGCCAAGGCGTTCGGTGATCAATTGCGCGAAAGCCGTCTCGTGTCCTTGTCCATGAGAATGCGCGCCAGTAAAGACTGTGACCCCTCCCGTAGGATTGAAACGCACTTGCGCCGATTCCCATAGCCCGACACCACCGCCCAACTGACCAACAGCCGCCGATGGGGCAACGCCGCAGGCTTCGATGTAAGCTGATAGCCCGATCCCCCTTTTCTTGCCACGAGCTTCGGCATCGGCCTTGCGGGAAGAGAAACCGCCATAATCTGAATCAGCCAGGGCCTTGTCCATACTCGCGTGATAGTCGCCGGAATCATAAACATGGACCACCGGTGTCTGGTATGGCATTTGCTCCGACTTGATGAAATTGATCTTACGGATCTCTGCCGGGTCCATGCCCATCTCGGTTGCCGAAACGTCCACCAATCGCTCCAACAGATAGGTCGCCTCCGGCCGGCCAGCACCGCGCGCGGCATCAACCGGTGCTGTATTGGTCATCACAGCCTTCATTTCTACATAGATCGCCGGTGTGGTGTATTGCCCCGCCAACAGGAAAGCGTGAAACAGGGTGGAGATGGAGACCGAGAACAATTGCAGGTAAGCTCCCATGTTGGAATGGCTGGTTACCCGCAGGGCCAGGAACTTGCCGTTTTCGTCCAGGGCCATTTCTGCCTTGGTCACATGATCGCGACCATGGGCATCGCACAGGAAGGCTTCCGTCCGGTCACAGGTCCATTTTACCGGGCGATTGAGCTTCTTCGCCGCCCAGGCGCATACCGCCTCTTCATTATAGGTGAAGACTTTGGAGCCGAAGCCACCGCCCACGTCGGGCGATACCACGCGGAACTTATGCTCCGGTGCAATGTTCATAAATGCCGACATTACCAGGCGATGCACATGCGGGTTTTGCGAGGTCAAATACAACGTCGTCTCGTCAGTACCCGAATTATACTCGCCGATTGCAGCCCGAGGTTCCATCGGGTTGGTCACCATACGGTTGTTGACCAATTCTATCTCCGCTACCTTATGGGCAGACGCAAATGCCGCATCCACGGCCGCCGCATCACCAAATTCCCAGTCCAGGGACAGATTGTCCGGCACCTCTTCATGCAACAGCGGCGCGCCGGGCTTGTCGGCACCCGATGTGGAAACTACCGACGGCAGTTCGGAATAATCCACGTCGACCAATTCTGCGCCATCCTTGGCCTGCGCCAAGGTCTCAGCAATCACCACAGCAACGGGATCGCCTACGAAACGAGCCTTGTCGATGGTCAAAACGTTACGGGGCGGCATCTTGGCAACTTCACCGCCTTTACCCGCGACAGCCATACCACAGATCAAGCCGCCGATGCCGTCGTCGACCAGATCCTGTCCCACGAACACGCCGACCACTCCCGCCGCCGCTTTTGCGGCAGAGGTGTTGATAGAGTTGATAGTCGCGTGGGCATGTGGAGAGCGAACCAGAACCGCATAAGTTTGCCCAGGTCGGTTGATATCGTCGGTGTAGTTGCCTTTACCGGTCAGGAAACGGTTGTCTTCCTTGCGCTTTACGCTTGCGCCAATTCCATTCTCAGCCATGTCAGCCCCCCATGGTCTTGGCGGCTTGCTGCACCGCCTTGACAATATTGTGATAGCCTGTGCAACGGCAGATATTGCCTTCCAACTGCTCGCGGATCGTCGTTTCATCCGGGTTCGGGTTCTTTATCACCAAATCGATGGCGCTCATCACCATACCAGGCGTGCAGAACCCGCATTGCAGTCCATGATTGTCCTGAAAAGCCTGCTGCATGGGATGCCACTCACCATCTTGCGCCAGGCCTTCAATGGTTGTCACCTCGGCCCCTTCGGCTTCTAGTGCCAGCATGGTGCAAGACTTCATGCTGTCACCGTTGACATGAACGACGCAGGCGCCGCATTGGCTGGTATCACAGCCCACATGAGTGCCTGTCAGGCCCAAATGTTCGCGAATAAATTGTACCAGTAGCGTACGGCCTTCCACCTCGCCACTCACGGCTTGACCATTGACGGTCATTGACACCGTTGCCATGCAGAACCTCCCTGTCGTCCGTTGCCGACTATTCTTGAGCCTAAATACATCCAAATCATTCGGGTTTATCAACCAAATGGTTCGGATATGTCACACGTTTAAGACGGAAGAACACAATCTTCCCCTAATGATAGGAAGTGTTTCGCCTTGTCGCTTCAACGTCAAGCACCGATTTGGGCCACTAACCCCTGAGTACCCATTTTCTATGCCTAATTGCCACTCACCAACCCCAAAATGACTGCTACGACGATAATCAGACCGCTGACCCAAACCCAGGTGGGTAGTCCACTCGATTTTGTTACCTCCGCTTCCTTCGTAATGCCGTCACGGATCATACTCTCGTTGCTCACAGATTCCACTTCGGGCGCAACCTCACCCGCAACGCCTGCTACGTCCAAAATTTCCGGCGGCACTTCGGTCACTGTAACTGGCTTGTTGGGCGCCTCATCTCCTTTTTTACCTTCGGCCGCAAGCGCAGCAAAAGTTTCAAAAAATTCTCTAGAAAGCTTTTTCGCTGTACCGTCAATCAGACGGCTTCCGATCTGTGCCAGTTTACCACCAACACTGGCTTCCACTTCATAACGCAACAAGCAACAGTCACCATCAGACACCAGGCTCACTTTAGCACCGCCTTTGGCAAACCCCGCCGGCCCACCCTTGCCCTCACCCTGAATGGTATAGCCGTTGGGTGGATCAATGTCGGACAAGGTCACCTGACCCTGAAAATTTGCCTTCACAGGCCCAACTTTGGCCGTCACGGTTGCAGTAAAACTGCTGTCGCCCACAGCCTCTAGCGCGCTGCACCCAGGGATTGATTTTTTCAGAATTTCCGGATCGTTCAACGCCTCCCAGACTTGTTCACGGGAAGCAGTTATCCGATATTCATCTTTCAGTTCCACGTCATACCCTCGTATGCATTTATGATGATCGCAATATAGCATTTTTTGGGAGTTGAGGGAGAAGGAGAATACCGGCCGTGCAGATAATACCGGTCTTGTTGTAATACATATTAGCCAAACCATCCCCCGCTTAGATCATCGTGCATCGCTATACTCGGGACAGTCTAGCCACGTCGTTACAAAGATCTATGGCGACACGTCACAATGAAACCCAGGAGCAGTTCAGTTTTAGCCTCGTAAAACAACGGCCGGTAGGCCACCTGTTATAGTAGATCGATTTCGACCTGTGCTCCTCGATTCCTCTCTTGCACTGGATGCGCAGTGTATTATGATCCCCAATACCTGCGGGGGGAGCCGCCTTGGCGGCTGAGAGGTTCTTAAATCAGGACGACCCCTTGAACCTGATCCGGATCGCACCGGCGGAGGGACGCTTCACATGTCCGCCCAACATACTACTAACGCGATGGCGAATTCGGCTGTTGGTATCGAATTGCGCCGTGGTACTTTAGTTTTTGGCGCTAAGACGGTCTTTAAAAATCTTGACCTCGATGTGCCGGCGGGACGTACCACTTGCCTGTTGGGCCCCTCGGGTGTGGGAAAGTCATCCCTGTTGCGCATGATTGCCGGCCTTTCCCCCGAAGCCAAGGCGCATAAACTTACAGCCGATGACCACGCCCCAATACAAGGCCGTATAGCTTATATGGATCAGCGGGATCTCCTGCTACCGTGGTTGAGTGTCCTGGATAATGTAACCTTAGGCGCCAAGTTACGCCATGAACATCCCAGCAGGGAAAAGGCCGTGGCATTATTGCGGAGGGTTGGCCTCGAAGACGAAGCGGAAGCATCACCCGCAGAACTATCGGGCGGCATGCGACAACGAGTGGCCTTGGCACGAACCTTGATGGAGGATCGTCCCATTGTTCTTATGGACGAGCCATTCTCGGCGGTGGATGCATTGACCCGTTTGCATTTGCAGGATCTGGCGGCCGAGGTTTTGGTGGGCCGTACCGTCATGCTGGTCACCCATGATCCGTTGGAAGCATTGCGCCTTGGTCATCGGATATTAGTCCTGCGAGGCGAACCAGCGCAGTTGGCCCCTTCGATTGAGCCAGCCGGCCAACCGCCCCGACCAGCGGGAGACCCAGCGCTGCACGGTCAGGCCGCGGGTATTTTGCGTGATCTAGCCGGATGACTGCCAACATGCAAACCGCCGTACGCGCCGTGGTAACATTCGTCATTCTGCTGGCCGGCTGGCAGATGGTTGTATGGATCACTGGCGTGGCATTTTTTATACTGCCCGGGCCAATAAGGGTTCTAAACAGCCTTGTTCAAAACCTGGAACTTATAAGTGTTCACGCAGCCACAACATTTCTGGAGATAGTGCTTGGCTTAATTTACGGATGTAGCCTGGGCATGATCAGCGCCATCAGCCTGAGTTGGTTTCCTAAGGTCCGACACTGGCTGTTGCCTTTGCTGGTAGTGGCCCAGGCTATACCGGTGTTTGCTCTGGCCCCTGTATTGGTATTGTGGCTTGGTTACGGCCTAGCCTCGAAAGTCATGATGGCCAGCCTGATTATTTTTTTTCCAGTCACCGCCACCTTTCTGGACGGCCTGCGGCGCACGGATCCAGGCTGGCTGGATTTGGCCCACACCATGACAGCCGGGCAGTCGACGTCGCATCGTTGGACTATTTTGCGTCACATTCGCATCCCTGCAGCACTACCCACACTTGCCTCTGGCCTCCGGGTCGCAGCCGCCGTCGCACCTATCGGCGCCGTAGTTGGGGAATGGGTCGGCTCCTCGGCCGGGCTTGGCTATTTGATGCTGCATGCCAACGGGCGCATGCAAATAGACCTTTTATTTGCCGCCCTGTTTGTATTAGCAGGCATGGCGGTGGCTTTGTTTTTTTCACTGGATTGGTTGCTACGGCACTTATTGCCTTGGCAACCTGACTCATTACCAAACGACTAGAGGTTAGTTGGATATGCAACGTTTTGTAGCCGTGATTACCACTTTTTGTTTTTTGGTCGGTGCCCCAGTCGAGGCAGCGGAAAAGTTAACCGTGATGTTGGATTGGTTCATCAATCCCGATCACGCGACACTAATAGTGGGCCAGGAAAAGGGATTTTTTGCCGAAGCGGGGTTGGAGGTGGAAATGATCGCCCCGGCCGATCCCAACGATCCGCCCAAACTGGTGGCCGCCGGCAAGGTTGACTTGGCTATTTCTTATCAACCGCAATTGCATGTGCAGGTAGACCAAGGCCTACCACTGCGGCGTATTGCTACCCTGGTCTCGACACCCCTCAACAGCCTGGTCGTGCTAGAGGATGGGCCCATCAAATCCATTGCTGATTTGAAAGACCGAAAGATCGGATTTTCTGTCGGTGGTTTCGAGGATGCGCTCCTGGCGGCAATGCTGAACAAGGTGGGTCTTAGCCTAAAGGACGTGACCTTGGTTAACGTCAATTTTTCCCTTTCACCGGCCCTGATTTCCGGGCAGGTCGACGCCGTGATCGGAGCCTTTCGGAATTTTGAATTGAATCAGATGGACATTGTTAATCGCCCCGGACGGGCCTTTTATGTTGAGGAAGAGGGCGTACCTGCCTATGACGAACTTATCATCGTGGCCCATGCAGACCGCTTGGGTGACAATAAACTACGTCGGTTTGTTACCGCCTTGGAAAAATCGGCGCAATATCTCATCAACCATCCACGAAAAAGCTGGCAACTATTCATCAAGGGGCGCAAAAACCTGGACGACGAATTAAATAAACGTGCGTTCCGAGATACCCTACCACGCTTTGCCTTGCGTCCAGCCGCTTTGGACCAGGGACGCTACCGCCGTATGGCCCAGTTCCTCAAGGATCAAGGCTTAATCAAGACTATTCCAATGATCGAGGACTATGCCGTCGAGCTGAAGTAATCATGTGTATGGCAAAAAGGGGCGGTTTTAAACTATGGCGATTTCAGCCACAAGCGGTCCCTTTGGGCCGTTCCCAATACGAATTTGAAGAGCCTGACCCGGCAAAAGATCGTCAGCCCCAAATCGCCTAAGAGTTTCAATATGAATAAAGACGTCGTCCGTACCTTCACCGCGGGTCACGAAACCATAACCTTTGACACGGTTGAACCATTTTACGGTCGCGTCGACGAATTCACCTTCCGCCTGCACCTCGGCCGGAAGTACCGCCTCAACCGGGCCGACCTCTCTGGGAGGCGGCACCAAGGCATTGCTGTCGTCGGTCGATATAATGCGGGCGGCCTGTTGACCACGTTCGCGGCGCACAACTTCGCAGACTATCACCGTGCCTTCGTATATTGTATCGATCCCGGCATCACGTAAAATTGATTTATGTATCAACACATCACCGGAATTATCGCTAGGCACAAAGAAACCATAGCCTTTGACAGCGTCAAACCACTTGACTTCGCCATCCTTGACTTCAGCAGCCGGTTCGACAGGCGCGGCGGTCCCCTCGGCATGATGCTCGACGTTCAATGTTTCAACGTTATCATCACTTTGCAAGCGATTTAGTTCGTTGATATTAGTTACATTCGAAGCCATCAGACTCGCTTCTCCTTGCGAGTACTCGCCCCTAAAACAAGCCGACTACTCACCTTGTATTTACGAGTTGATGGTACGTTAACACATTCCACCACCTCTAACAAACAAGACCTAGCAACCAAAAATAGTTTAAATTCGTCTTTAGTACCTTGATTCCTTAAATTCGGAGCGATCTTTAGCGCCACTATGGTAGGAAATGCGCTTTCCACTGGTAAAAGTGGGGTAGGCCATACTATACATTTTTGATATCAAATTTAGGGACTGAATAGGGGCGTTGTGAGCGGTAAGGAAATTGGGGACGGAGTCAAACGGTGGCATCGTCCCATAATACATGGCCTAGGTTTGTGTTTGGCGTTGGCAGCCTGTTGGTTGCTGCTGTCAGGCTATTTTCAGATTTTGTTGCTGGGCCTTGGCGCGGCCTCCGTGGGATTTTGCCTTTGGATCGCCTTGCGCATGGATTTGATCGACCACGAAGGCGTGCCCATTCATATCACTTGGGCAGTATTACGGTATTTGCCCTGGCTGATCCGAGAAGTGGTGAAAGCCAACATTGATGTAGCGAAGCGTATCATCGACCCCAATTTACCGATTTCGCCCTGTCTCTTCGATGCTCCCGTCAGCCAGAAGACAGATTTAGGTCGGGCCTTGTACGCCAATTCCATCACTCTGACACCAGGTACGATTTCGGTTGACCTGGACCCAAATGTGATCCGGGTGCACGCTCTGCATCAAGGATCCGCCGACGGCGTTTTGGAAGGCGAAATGGATGCTCGAGTTTCCGCGGTGGAGGGGCAGTCATGATGTTTACCGTCACCACATTCGCCGTTTTAATCGCCATGGGCATCGCGCTGGCCCGCGCCTTCCTCGGACCGACGGTGTTCGACCGCATACTCGCCGTGAATTCAGTGGGCA
>CAZDQC010000096.1:0-13370 GCA_964507245.1 uncultured Rhodospirillaceae bacterium | reverse complement strand
ATTAAGCACTGCAATTCCTAAGCCATCGATATCTGCCACAACTTCGTCACCACTACCAATCCAGACCGTCTGTACCAGGCTGCCCAGGGTGACGAATTCACCATCTTTTAGGGGCCGCCCCTGCTTTACCCTAAGATCAGCCAGCCAGGCCAACGCGTTCAGTGGATGACCAAGAATATCAGCGCCAGTGCCCGAGCCGACCACTACTCCATTGACACGCATTCGCCCCGACAGAGCAACAAGATCTAAATCCTGCCAATCGCTCACCTCTGACCCCAGGACACAACCGGCGCCGAAAAATTCATCCGCCAAAAGACAGGCCATGGGCTGTTGCGAGAAATCGGTCCAACGATCATCAACTAGTTCAATGCTCGTCATAACGGCACCCACCGCTGGCACGACACTATCATGGTCGTAAGGGCCATTCCGACCTGGAAGATCAGCGCACAAACGCACCGCGATTTCGCATTCCACACCAGGACGATGCATCGCAGAGCGGTCATAGCGTCCTTCGACCACACGAACCGTAGTCTCGAATATTCCTCCGGCACACGGTTGATCGATCTTAAGATATTTCTGCATCACTTTGGTGGTGCAACCGACCTTATGCCCAGCGATAGGTCCCCATCCTGCATTCTTGAGCCGTTCGTGAACGCCAACCTGGATGGCGTAGGCATCATCTAGGGTTTTAGGTCGACAGGTTGCTGGTATTTCGGCCATGGCAATGGACTTTATGCGGACCTCTGCCAATATATTGGCAGCCTCGCCTATTGCTTCGGGAGATAGGGGCATAGCGACAACTAATCCGGAGTTTCGGGCACCACGGAGCGGGCGATTGTTTCATCCAAAGCCTCGAAATCGTGATAGCGGATGGCTTCATACAGTTGAGCACGACTTTGCATTTGGTTCATTTTGCCCTTTGCGCTGCCGCTAGCAGCAAGTTCTCCATAAAGACCCGATACGGCCGCCGCCGCGACCCGCAGGGAGGAGACAGGCCAAATTACGATCTTGCAGCCCAGGGCTTCTAGTTCAGCTGCCGTGCGTTGCGGCGTACGCCCAAATTCAGTCATATTGGCTAGGATAGGAGCCTCTACTTCGGCACAAAAACGACGAAAATCGTCGTCGGAAATCAAGGCATCTGGAAAAATAATATCGGCCCCAGCCTCCAAAAACATATGGGCTCGGCGAATAGCTTCATCCAGGCTTTCAGCTGCAGCATCCGTGCGGGCAACAATGCGTAGGTGCCGGCGGGCCGAGACTGCAGCGGCAATTTTCCGCGCCGCATCTTCCGCCGTAGCCAAATTCTTGTCATTCAAGTGACCACACTTCTTCGGGAGCACTTGATCCTCAATCTGTACTGCGGCCGCACCAGCATCCTCCAGTTCCCTGACTAGACGCATGGCATTCAAAGCCTCACCATAGCCCGTGTCGCCATCCACAATCAAAGGCAACCCCGTGGTCCTAGCCAGAATGCGCGTCGTGCCACAAAGTTCTTCCATAGTCATGACACCCAGGTCTGGCAGTCCCATGCTGGCCGCCAGCGCGCCTCCCGAGACATAAAGACACTCGAAACCAGCCGCACGTGCCAACAGCCCAGACATTCCGTCATGCGCACCGGGAACGCCCAGGATGCCGGGGCGGCTTAGCAATGCCGCCAGCTGCTCGCCCGGTCGCGCTTGATCAGCGGCACTCCCTGTGAACCAGATCGAATGTTGCTCGTCCGTCATGTGTCCACCATTTTCCTTGGCCAATGTCACGGCCAATCCTTCCCTAGATGCTGCCTCGTCAGGCAAAATGTAGCGGCCAACCCCCAAGAGATTTTGGGCAATCCTTACGCCAGGCCCCGTCGCCAAAAATACATCTACCAGATGGTAACCGATAACCCCCCCGCGCCCGCAACTAGATATACAGCCATTCAGCCCACCTCATGCTCACTCAAAAAGGCCAGAAGGTATTCAACAACCGCTTTAGGTTGTTCTTGTTGCACCCAATGTCCGGCACCGTCCAGTAAATGCAGCCCGCGAAAATCCGAACAGGCCGTAATTTGCATATTCTCCAAGACACCAGGTACCTGATGGATGCCCCAATCGGATGTCCCCGCAATGAAGCAGGCAGGTACATCAATGGACCTGCCAGCAAAGAGAGACTTATCTGCGTTTAGAGTATGAGAAGTCCGGCTTCGATACCAATTAAGGCCGCCCTGGAAACCAGTACGGACATATTCCTGAGCATAAACATCCAGTTCATTATCGGACAACCACGTACAAGCCTGGATCTGGGCTTTATTCGGCATCTCCTTCGCCACGGTTTCCGCCATGTTCTCGCCCAAATCCATAATGTAGTAAGTAGGCATCTTGGCCAATTCATCCGCCGTCCAGGTGTTCAAAGGATGAGGCTTATTTTCATGCCAATCCGCGCTTTTATGATGGTAGTAGGCGCGAAGAAAGTCGCTTACGCCTTGGGAACATTTAGTCATATCGTCGTTGGCAGGACGGGTCGTGTAATACCATTGGTAATGTTTGCGTGGCCGCTTCAAAGCCGCCAGGGCCACGTGAATATCTCCTGTCGCCGCAGAGTTCAACGACGGCGGCCCTCCGAACGGAGCGCTCATCAACACAACTGAGCGAAACACATCTGGGCGGACCAAGGCGCAATCGGCCGCCACAGAAGAGCCAAAATCATGACCGACAACCGCAGCAACGCTCTCATATCCAAGCGCGTCGATTAGGCAATAAGCGTCCCGCATCAGGTTAAGAAATCGGAACGGCGCCAGATCATCGTCATATTCATGGCTCCAACCAGTGGTTCGTCCATACCCGCGCTGATCAGGCGCCACCACGTGATAACCCTTCTGAGCAAGGGGTTCCATCACCTTGCGCCAACTATAGGCCAGCTCAGGAAAGCCGTGTAGAAGCAGCAAACACGGTCGCCGCCCGAGGCCATCATCGTTTTCAAATCCAGCTTCGAGAATATGCATCTTCAAGCCATTGACACCGTTCAAAATGCGCGAACGAATGCCATTTGGCAAAGTATTTGCCCCAAAACTTGCTGTGTCCTGCATCTGCAATTCCGATGGGCTAATAGTAATTTTTCCCTGATAATAGCCAATTATTTCCCGGCGTCAGCCCATTTCCGCCTTCCACTTGAGTTATCTGACCGGGAGCCCTAAATTGGCGTCAAATCTTTTCCGCTTTCCCCCACGATATATGGCTTGGTGAACAATGAAATTTGAAGGTACGGACAGTTATATTGCAACGGAAGACTTAATGATTGCGGTCAATGCTTCCATCACCCTGCAGCGGCCTCTCTTGGTTAAAGGCGAGCCGGGCACAGGCAAGACGGTGCTGGCCTATGAAGTAGCCAAAGCGCTGGATCGCCCCCTTATCGAATGGCACATAAAATCGACCACCAAGGCCGCCCAGGGCCTGTACGAGTACGATGCTGTATCGCGCTTGCGAGATTCCCAATTGGGCGAGGAAAAGGTGCACGACATCTCCAACTACATCATCCGCGGCAAGCTGTGGGATGCTTTCACACAAGACCTCTCCCCGGTGCTGCTGATCGATGAAGTAGACAAGGCGGATATTGAATTTCCCAACGATTTGTTGTTGGAATTAGACCGCATGGAGTTCTTTGTCTACGAGACACAGGAAACGGTTACCGCCCAGAACCGTCCCATCGTGATGATCACTTCGAACAATGAAAAGGAATTGCCCGACGCGTTCCTGCGTCGTTGTTTCTTTCACTATATCCGCTTCCCAGAACGGGAAACCATGCAGGAAATTATCGACGTGCATTATCCCGATATCCAACACACCCTGGTACGGGAAGCCTTGAACATCTTCTATGAAGTGCGTGACGTTCCCGGTCTGAAGAAAAAGCCGTCCACGTCCGAGCTACTGGATTGGCTAAAGCTTCTGATGGTAGATGACATCTCGCCGGAAGTGCTACGCAACAAGGACCCTAAAAAGCTGATCCCGCCCCTGCACGGTGCCCTATTGAAGAATGAACAGGATGTGCATCTTTTCGAACGTCTTGCCTTCCTGGCCCGCCGGGAGCAAGGTAACTGAGATAGTGACGGCGTACGACCGAATTCTGTCACTTTGGCGAAGGCTGGAGACCATGACCGATATAGATGCCTGCATTCACAGGGATCACACGGCATTTGGTTCTGAGAGGTAAACCCATGTTCTTTGATCTATTCTATGAACTAAAGTCCGCCAAAGTGCCCGTCTCCCTGAAGGAATATCTAACCCTTTTGGAGGCGATGGAGAACAACATCGCCGAATTTGACGTCAATAAGTTTTATTACCTCTCGCGCTCATGCCTGGTGAAGGATGAACGTAACCTGGACAAATTCGACCGAGTTTTTGGCACCGTCTTTAAAGGCCTAGAACCGCCCGAGGAAGGAGTGACGGCTGAAATTCCGGAGGAATGGCTGCGCAAGTTGACCGAACTGCATCTCACGGACGAGGAAAAGGCGCAGATCGAGGCCCTAGGCGGCTGGGAAAAAATTATGGAGGAATTGAAAAAGCGCCTCGAGGAACAGGAAAAACGCCACCAAGGTGGTAACAAGTGGATCGGCACAGGCGGCACCTCGCCCTTCGGTGCCTACGGTTATAATCCCGAAGGCATCCGCATTGGTCAGGACCGCTCTCGCAACCGACGAGCTGTCAAGGTCTGGGACAAACGGGAATACAAGAATTTTGATGATACGGTAATCCTGGGTACCCGTAACATCAAACTCGCTCTGCGCCGCCTGCGCGAATTTGCCCGCCTGGGTGTTCCAGAGGAATTGGACATGGACGATACCATCCGTTCCACAGCCAAAAACGGCGGTATGATCGATATCAAGATGCGGCCCGAGCGGCGCAACACAGTCAAGGTGCTACTACTGCTTGACGTGGGCGGTTCCATGGATGACCACATCCGAACTATGGAAGAGCTATTCTCTGCCACTCGGACAGAATTTAAATATTTGGAAAGTTTTTATTTCCACAACTGCATGTACGAAAAGGTCTGGCGAGACAACCGCCGCCGCCATACCGAGCACATTCCCACCTGGCAATTGATCAACACCTATGGCCCGGATTGGAAGTTGATTTTTGTTGGTGACGCTACCATGTCACCATACGAAATTGTCTATCCCGGCGGTTCTGTCGAGCACTGGAATGAGGAAGCTGGCCAAGTCTGGATGGAGCGCCTGCTGGACCATTTTAAGCATACCTGCTGGATCAACCCGGTACCAGAACGCCATTGGGAATACACTCCGTCCCTGCAGATGCTGCAGCAGATCATGGGTCACCGCATGTTTGGCCTGACCCTGAACGGCCTTGACAAGAGTATGCGGTGCCTTAGCCGCTAGGCGACAAATCGCCAATTTCACCAGCTTGGATGTAACACGACGATTGTATTCCTCTATTTGTTCCGCCGTCTTGGCGGGTTCCGAGCTTGCTCTCTGCCCCGTTCTCTGACAACGATTGGCATGAGCGCTGTCGAACGTTAAGTTGGCGCAGACCTCACTGCAGCAGCGGATGCATTCACATGGAAGAAAGTTACAGCAAAGGGTTTCCCGTTTCCTGGGACCAAATGCATCGGGACAGCAAAGCCCTGGCTTGGCGCTTAGCCGAGCTAGGTCCCTGGAGCCGAATTATATCGATCACTCGCGGCGGCATGGTGCCGGCCTGCATCGTAGCGCGGGAGTTGGAAGTTCGGTTGGTGGATACCATTTGCATCAAGACGTATGACCATCAAGACCGGGCCGAACCCCAGGTCTTGAAAGGTGTATCAGAAGATTGTGAGGATGTTCTGATCATCGATGATCTGGTGGACACCGGAGCCACCGCCAAGGTGGTCCGCACCATGCTACCCAAGGCACACTTTGCCGCGGTCTATGCCAAACCCGAAGGGCGACCCATGGTTGATACTTTTGTCACTGAGGTCAGCCAAGATACCTGGATCTTTCTGCCCTGGGATACGGAATTGCAGTTCGTCCAGCCCATCGCCAACGTCGGAAAATCCTAAGTTTTTTGACCCAAAGACTTTCAAACCTGTGATATTTTGAAACTAAAGGACTGATTTTTTAGCCCTTCTCATTTGCAGAATGCTTCGTGTATAGAACCGCAGAAAAATGCGCCTAGCGGTCAGCTTCTTACGAAATTGATTGACTACACCAATATTGCAGTAACACTAACATCAAGCGCTATAATTGGACGCCTCGTGTCAGCGCGCCATCCACCACCAAATTAGTCCCCATGATGAACGAAGCAGCTGGGCTGGCTAGAAAAACTACAGCACGGGCGATCTCTTCTGGATTTGCCATGCGCCCGGTAGGGTTCAGAGCCAATGCTTGGGCAAAGAAATCTGGATCGCCCTGCTCAATCTGTTGCCAGACGCCGCCATCGAAATAAGTATTTCCGGGAGAAACGGAATTGGCTCGAATGCCTTTACCCGCCAATTGGTTAGCTAGGCCCTGAGTGTAGTGGAGCAAGGCTGCCTTGAAGGCTCCATATGGACCGGCAGCAAAATCGATTTCACGGCCGGAGACCGAGGAAACGGTGACAATCGAAGCGGCAGTACTCTTTTCTAACCACGGCATTGCCGCTTCAACCATCCGCACACTGTGCATCATGTCGACTTCAAAACCCTGAAGCCAACTTTCCTCGTCATCATTGATAGCTAATGCGGAAACGTTAGCAACCACAATATCAAGCCCGTCTAGTGCGCTTGCAGCACTTTCCACCCAAGACTTCAAACCAGGCCCATCAGACACATCAAGCGCCTGACCAAAAACGGAAACACCGCCTGCCTGTAAATCCGCCGCGGTAGCCTCCACTTCCCCTTCGTCGCGCGCGCAAATCGCTACAGACGCACCTTCATCTGCCAATAGTCCTGCAACTGCGCGGCCAATGCCCTTGGTGCCCCCGCTAACCAACGCCCGCAGTCCCTTTAAACCCAAATCCATTTGCCGACCCCCAATTTATGTAAATTCGGTGCACATCCATCATAGTATTATCTGCCGGTAGGGGTAGTCGCCAAAACAAACTCGAACAAGTTGCCAAACCGCTATCGGCGGGGCTTCCCTGTTCCGAAAAGTGACGCTATTTTCCCCTCAAATAGAAAATCGGAGGAAACGAGATGGGTGTGCTTGATGGCAAGGTCATTCTTGTAACCGGTGGCGGCCGCGGCATCGGGCGAGAGCACGCTCTGCTGGCGGCCCGAGAAGGGGCCAAGGTCGTGGTAAATGACCTGGGCGGCTCCATCGCCGGTGACGACGCCGGGGAAGCCGGCCCCGCACAAGAGGTTGCGGACGAGATCAAGGCTGCCGGTGGCGATGCGGTCGCAAATTCCGACAGTGTTGCCGAGATGTCTGGTGCCAAACACATGTTTGAACAGGCCATGGACAGCTTCGGCGGTCTGAACGGGGTGATCGCGCCGGCGGGAATTTTGCGCGACACAATGTTCCACAAAATGTCGGAAGAAGCCTGGGACGCCGTGATCAATGTTCATTTGA
Source organism: uncultured Rhodospirillaceae bacterium (assembly GCA_964507245.1). Taxonomy (GTDB): domain Bacteria; phylum Pseudomonadota; class Alphaproteobacteria. Next base: position 5,857 of record CAZDQC010000096.1, on the reverse strand, counting down.
AGGGTTCATTCAACATCTGTCGCGCCACCATCAACCATTTCCGTAATCAGGAGGACGGCGCCTACGTGCTATTCACCTCAACTTCCGGCCTAATCGGCAATATCGGCCAGACGAACTATGCCGCCGCTAAAATGGGTATTGTCGGCTTGTCCCGCGTCATCGCCATGGAGAACGAGCGTAAAAACGTGCGTTCCAACATCCTCTCCCCGTCGGCATGGACGCGAATGATTGGGACTATCCCGATCAAGGATGAAGCGACGGCCAAGCGAATTGAATTGACCAAGGCGCGCATGCGTCCCGACCAGATCGCCCCCTTAGGCGTTGCCCTCGCGGCAGACGACGCCAAGGATTTGACCGGGCAGATCTTCTCAATTCGGGGCAATGAAGTCTACATCTGGAACCAACCCCGGCCGACACGCGGCATCGCCAATACAGAAGGCTGGACGCCGTCCACCATGTTGTCAAATGCTTTCCCCGCCTTCCGCGCCAATACCACCGACCTAGGAAATGCGCGTACGGTCTTTACCTCTGATCCCCTATAGTAGGCAGAACCGATGGCGATGAATTATGATCATCTAATGTCCTTAAGAATGGAGGATATGAAATTTTCATATAGCGATAGAGAAACAATTCTCTATGCCCTAGGCGTAGGTTTTGGCCGCGACGCCCTGGATGAAAACGAGCTAGCATTTACCTTCGAAGGGGGCAAATTGAAGACGGTGCCCACTTTGGCAGTGGTATTAACCCGCAATAGTTTGCTGGCCGACTGCGGCTGGAACTACAGCAAGGTTCTCCACGGCGAGCAGCGGTTGGAATTATACCGCCCCTTGCCGCCTCAGGGCGATTTGATCGCCGACGCTTATGTGTCCGAAGCCTACGACAAAGGTGAAGGCAAAGGCGCCCTTGTGTTAAGCGAAATCAACGTGCGCCTCAAATCGGATGGAGAGCCGCTGTTTAAGGTTGGCAGCACCATCTTCGCCCGTGGCGACGGTGGCTTTGGCGGACCGGCCGGAAACGGGCCCGCTCCACACCAAGTGCCGGACCGAGCGCCCGATACCAGTTGCTTATTGGAAACCAGGGCAGACCAGGCCCTATTGTATCGGTTGAGCGGAGATCGAAATCCACTGCATGCCGATCCAGGCTTGGCGCAAAAGGTGGGCTTCCCAGTACCTATCCTGCATGGCCTATGCACCTACGGCACTGCTTGCCGGGCGTTGCTGACAACGATTTGCGATTATGACCACACCATGATCTGTGGTTTTGATGTCCGTTTCTCCGCACCTGTCTATCCCGGCGAAACTATCATCACAGATATGTGGCGGGACGGAAACATTGTCTCGTTCGAATGCCGTCTGAAAGAACGCGACGTCGTCGTGGTCCGCAACGGCAAATGTACTCTCTTTTCTTAAAGGATTACTCAAATGGCTAACTACGAAGATATTGAAGTAACGCAAACTGGGCACGTGGCGCTGATCGAAATTCAACGACCACCGCACAATTTCTTTGACATTGCCCTGATTGGACAGTTGGCAGACGCGTGCGATGTATTGGACTTGGAAGATAACTGCCGGTCTATCGTTTTAGCGGCGCAAGGCAAGTCGTTCTGCGCGGGCGCAAACTTCGGTGATGGCTCGGGCCAGAAAATCATTGACGATTCGAAACCAAAAAAGCCGGAGAACCATCTTTATCAAGAGGCCGTGCGCTTGTTCTCTTGCAAAAAACCAATAGTCGGCGCCATACAGGGAGCAGCCATCGGCGGTGGGTTGGGACTGGCTTTGGTGCCTGATTTTCGCGTTACTTGCCCCGAGGGAAGGTTCAGCGCCAATTTCACGCGGCTGGGGTTCCATCCCGGTTTTGGCCTGACCCACACTCTGCCTGCCTTGATAGGCCAACAGAACGCAGCACTGATGATGTATACGGGGCGGCGTGTCAAGGGTGAGGAAGCTGTTGAAATGGGATTGGCCGATAAAATTGTTCCCTTAGACCAATTGCGCAGTGCTGCTATGGAACTTGCTGAGGAAATTGCAATCTCGTCGCCCCTGGGTGTCGTGGAAACCCGTGCCACCCTGCGTGCCGGGTTAGCCGACCGGGTCAGAATCGCGACGGACCATGAGTTAAAAGTACAGAATGAGCTGCGTCAGACTGAAGACTTCAAGGAAGGCATCGCGGCGACCGCCGAACGACGCCTGCCCAGTTTTCAGGGCAGGTAGCCTATGGATGAAACGCAAGGCCTGGTTAGCGACGCGACAACCCGTATCTTTCAGGATCTCGGCAATCCCCAGACCCTAAATAACGCGGAGGATGACGTCTGGCGCGAACCGTTGTGGTCAGCTCTTGAGGACGCTGGGCTGACGACCGCCTGGGTGTCCGATGAATTAGGTGGCGCGGGCGCAGGCATCGGTGCGGGATTTGCCGTGCTCCGCGTAGCCGGCCAATTCGCTGCACCTGTCGCGTTGGCTGAAACTCTCCTGGCGAATTGGTTGCTGGAGCAGGGACGCCTTGTCCTGCCCGGGGGCACCATGTCCGTGGCACCGACCAGGCGAAGGGACACTATTTCCTTGGCCGGCGGTAAACTCGTAGGCACAGCAGAAATGGTGCCGTTCGGCACCGAAGTTGACCATTTAGCCGTCTTGGCTTCCGGCAAGGTCGCGTTGGTAAATACTTCAGATTGCGTATTCGGCGGTGGCGTCAATTTGGCCGGAGAACCGCTAAACCGTGTCAACTTCGATGGTGTGACACCACTGCAAATTAGCGACCTATCTGACGGAGTAGATCAAAGGGCCATGCTTTTGATGGGAGCGGCAGCGCGCGCCATGCAGATGGCCGGTGCATTGCAAACAGTTCTAGAGGTCGCTGTGCAATACGCAGAGGAACGCATTGCCTTCGGCCGGCCCATTGGGAAATTTCAGGCGGTACAGCATAACCTGGCCCGCTTGGGAGAGGAAGCGGCGGCGGCTATCGCCATTGCCAATTCCACTGCCCACAGCATCGAGAATTTACGATCTTGGGATGACGCGGGACTCTTTCTGGACGTGGCGTCAGCGAAAATTCGCGTGGGCGAAGCCGCCGGACAGGGCAGTGCCATCGGTCATCAGACCTTTGGCGCAATTGGTTTTACAAAGGAACACATTTTGCATCGCTTTGTGCAACGCCTGTGGTCTTGGCGGGACGATTTCGATAACGAGGCGGTTTGGGCCGCTGAATTGGGCCGCAGGGTCGCCGCCAGCGGTGGCGATGGCTTATGGCTCGACCTAACCGCAGCCTGAGGACCAACCAGATGTCAGTCGCCATTCAATTCGATCCCATCCGCCTGCCACCCGAAGCCGAGGCACTACGCGCCGAAGTCCGGCAATTCCTGAAAATTGAGATTGCCGCCGGCACCTTTGACCCCAACGAAGACAGCCAAGATAATTTGGAATTCAGCCGAAAAGTTGGCGAAAAGGGTTGGATTGGTATGACTTGGCCAAAAAAATATGGTGGTCAAGAAAGAAGTTTCCTTGATCGCTACGTGGTGAATGAGGAATTCCTGGTAGCCCGAGCGCCCACCCGTCGTCATTTTACCGCCGACCGGCAAAGCGGGCCGGTGTTAATCAAATATGCCTCAGAGGAAATCAAGCAAGACATACTGCCTCGGATCATCAAGGGCGAATTGTCGTTTTGTATCGGTATGAGCGAGCCGGACTCGGGCTCTGACCTATTCGCCGCCAAAACGAAAGCCGAGCGCACCGCTAATGGCTGGCTGATCAACGGGCGCAAGTTGTGGACCAGCAGGGCCCATGAATCGGACTATATGATCGGTCTTTTTCGTACATCCGCACCGACACAGGAAAATCGTCGCCACGGTTTATCTCAGTTCCTCGTGGATATGAAAACGCCGGGTATTTCGACACGGCCGGTACTACATCCAAACGGCAACTACGAATTCAACGAAGTAATCTTCGAAGATGCATTGTTGCCTCTGGACAATTTGTTGGGTGAGGCGGACATGGCCTGGAAGCAGGCCACTTCCGAATTAGCCTATGAACGCAGCGGGTCTGAGCGATTTCTGGAAACTATCCAGGTTTTGATGGAACTCGTCGATGTGATCGGCGAAGATCCCGGCCTGAGGGAGGCTGAGGGCCTAGGCCGCCTGGTGGCACAACTGCATACCCTACGGCGCATGTCTATATCCGTCGCAGGTATGCTGCATGCGGGTAAGGAACCAGTCCTAGAAGCTTCCGTTGTGAAGGATTTAGGAACAATTTGGGAGCAAGCCCTGCCGTCAGTGGCCCGTGATCTAGCTGCCTTCGTAGACTGCGATCCCGGTAACCGACTGCGTTTTCAAGAAGTCCTGGCCCGCAACATCACCATTGCGCCGAAGTTGACCATCCAGGGAGGCACGACCGAAGTTCTGCGCGGCATCGTCGCCCGCGGCCTCGGCTTGCGTTAGGACCCTACATCATGCCTGATCTGTCTGCCCTTTTATGGCCGAACGTAATCGCCATCATTTCTGCATCGCCCGATCCAAACATCCTGCGCGGCCGTCTGATGACGGTCATAACCAGCCATGAATACAAGGGAAAAATTTATCCAATCAGCCGCAGTCATGACGAAATCTTGGGCATGCAATGCTACAAAAATATTAACGAGGTGCCGGAGCAAGTCGATCTGGCGGTACTCATCATCCCGGCGGAGTTTATTCCAGATACCCTGACCCGTTGCGGTAAACTAGGCGTCAAGGCTGCACAAATTCTGACTTCCGGCTTTGCCGAGGAAGGCGGTGACAAAGGTGCCGCCGTACAGGCAGAAATCCACGCCATTGCGCAACGCTACAACATGGCGGTCATGGGTCCCAATTCTGAAGGCTTCGCCAACTGTGCCGCCGCCCTGTGCCCTACCTTCAGCCCGGCTGTGGACAATACGGAGCTACCCCTATTGCCGCCTTGGCGTGATGAAGGATATATCACTGCAATTGCGCAGAGCGGCGGCATGGGTTTTGCCTTCTACGATCATGGCCGGCCGAAAGAACTACCCTTCAATTACATCGTCACCACCGGCAACGAGGCCTCCGTAGAAACTCTGGATGTGGTTGACTACCTACTCGACGACGGTAAGACCGACGTCTTTATCTTGTTCATGGAAGACGTAAAAAATGGGAGTCGCATGGCAGAAGTTGGGGAAAAGGCCCTGCGCGCCGGCAAACCAATCATCTTGACCAAGATCGGCACGTCCGAGGCTGGAGCCCGCGCAGCGGCATCACATACTGCTGCCCTGGCGGGAGCACATGAGGCCTACCAAGGTATGTTCCAACGTTACGGCATCATCGAGGGTCACGACACTGTGGAACTAGTGGATATTGCCGCTGCCTTTTCTTACCACGGCCGCAAATTGCCCAAAGGTAACCGCGTCGGCATCTGCACCGCTTCCGGCGGCGGCGGTGGCTGGCTGGCTGATCAATGTGTTGCCGCAGGTCTGGAACTGCCTGAATTGGACGCGACCACCCGTGCCACAATTGACAAATATCTACCCGCTTACGGCACCTCGCAAAATCCTATCGATGCCACTGCCCAAGCCGTTCGCAAAACAGGTTATGGCGGTTTAGCCCGCCTGGCCAGTAAATCCCCGTTATTAGACAGCATTATCGTACTTGCCTCCTGCCGCAATCCGGCGGTACTACAGCGAGAACGGGAGGATCTAAAAGTATTGGCGCAAGAAGTCGATAAACCAATTCTATTTTGCTCCTACACCCAACCCCACCCAGAAGCAGCGGAAATTTTGAGCCAGGCCGGCTTTCCATTGTTTGGCAACATGCGCAACTGCGCCCGGGCCACAGCGGAACTATCAAAATACCGTCAACACCGAGAAAGGTTCCTCAAGG
>CAZDQC010000095.1:0-13468 GCA_964507245.1 uncultured Rhodospirillaceae bacterium | reverse complement strand
GCATATCAATTCCGGTGTTGCCGCCCTAGTATTGTGCATGGTCTTGGGCAAGCGAATTGGCTATGGCCAGGAAAACCTGGCGCCGCATAACCTTGTACTCACGGTAATTGGAGCATCGTTGCTATGGGTAGGCTGGTTCGGCTTTAATGCCGGTTCAGAACTGGCTGCCGACGGTCGGGCCGGCATGGCCATGGCCGTGACCCAAATTGCCACCGCCGCCGCCGCCTTGGCCTGGATGGCCGCAGAATGGATGATGCGTGGCAAACCCTCGGTTCTAGGGATAGCCTCAGGCGCCGTAGCCGGCCTGGTCGCGATTACACCGGCAGCCGGATTTGTGCTGCCTGGTGGCGCCCTGGTGCTGGGCCTGATCGCCGGTATTGGCTGTTTCCTTGCCGTAATGTGGCTGAAACTCAAGCTGGGTTATGACGATGCCTTGGACGTCTTTGGCATACATGGTGTCGGCGGCATCATCGGCGCTTTACTAACAGGCGTCTTCGCGGCGGAAGCCGTCAGTGGCACACCTGGTATGCTAGAAGGTAATGCAGCGCAAATTATACCACAGCTTTATGGTGTGGGCGTAACCATCGCCTATAGCGGCATCGTTACCTTCGTTCTAGTCAAGATCGTGGGGGCCTTCATGGGCCTGCGGGTGAAAGAAGATGACGAACGTGAAGGGCTGGATGTCGCGCTCCACGGCGAAAGCGTAGCCTAAGTCAGATCCATCATTTGGAAACGCTAACCTACACGGGGCCCGGAGCTTGAACTCCGGGTCCCAATGTATTTGGAATTGCCTTGTAATCTTACTAGAACAAAAGGCGAAAATCGAATCATCGCTTATTTTTTCTTGCACCTCAACGACAAGTTAATGACGCAACTTATTGTATAAAAAACAAAAGCTGGCCACATCATCTATTGTTCGTTTATATTATGTTCTCGATTCGCGAATCACCTTGTGGATTATGTGTATAAAATTATTAGTTAACTAAGAACGGGCACGCCGTAAGTGAATATTCAGACCGCTGGAACCGGCCATAACATAATCAACCCACGCCTGGATCGTCTGCCTGACTATCCTTTTGAGCGGTTGCGCAGTCTTCTGGATCATCTGCCCGCGCCTGACAATCTACAACCTCTAACTTTGAGCCTTGGAGAACCGCAGCACCCCTATCCGGATTTCGTGGGTGAAATCATTCATGCCAACCAACATCTCTATGGGAAGTACCCACCAGTCGCCGGAACTCCAGAGTTCCTGGAGGCCGTCTCGGATTGGCTGCAAATTCGTTATGGCTTACCCGACGGGATGATTGAGACGCATCGGCACATCACGCCCTGCGCGGGCACGCGAGAGGCCCTGTTCCGCATCGCATTCCTGGCAGTCCCACCAGAAAAAGCGGGCCAGCAGCCCATAGTCCTAATGCCCAATCCATTCTATCAATGTTACGCTGGCGCAGCGATCACTGCGGGTGCAAAACCAGTTTTTGTCAACGCCTTGGCGGAAAACGACTTTCTGCCTGATTTTGCCATACTGGACGAAGATATTCTTGCCCGCACCGCCTTGGTCTATTTTTGCACGCCTGGCAACCCCCAAGGTGCCATTGCCAACCAAACCTATCTCGAGGAGCTCGTCGCATTATCGCGGCAATACAATTTTACCCTTGTGGTAGACGAGTGTTATTCGGAGATTTATGACGGTGATCCACCGCCGGGCACTTTGCAAGTTTGTGCCCAAGACGGAAACCTATCAGGTATTCTGGTGTTCCATTCCCTGTCGAAGCGGTCCAACGTCGCCGGACTACGGTCAGGCTTTGTTGCCGGAGATCCGGACCTAATTAAATTGTTTCGACGGATGTCTGAATACGGCGGCAGCCCATCTCCCCTTCCCGTCTTTGCGGCGGCAACAGCCCTTTGGCGCGATGAAAAGCATGTCACGGCCAACCGCGGACTCTACTCAGAAAAGTTAGACCTAGCGGAGCGAATCTTGTCCAACCGGTTTGGTTTCTATCGCCCCCCGGGTGGGTTCTTTCTTTGGTTAGACGTAGGCGATGGCGAAGCAGCAGCAACGGAACTTTGGAGCAATGGAGCCATCCGCGTTTTGCCTGGCAGTTACTTGGCGGCCGAAGACTCCCACGGTCGAAATTCCTGCGCGTCTTATATCCGTGTCGCCTTGGTGCATGACCGTGAGTTGATGGAAGAAGCGTTGGGCCGGATGGCAGAGATATTGTGAGAAGGGCGTAAGGGAGACTAGAAATGTCGCAGAATAATCTATCGCCCCGAAAGGTAGCCTTTCTGCCGCCAGCAGCGGTTGTTTACCTGCGGCGCAGGGCGGTAGAGGTTGTCGGCCTGACGTTATTCGCCCTGGCCGCAGCCCTGGCACTGGCATTAGCCACATATAGCACGAACGATGCAGCCTTGAACGTGGCCTCGGCCGGTCCACCTGCTAACTGGCTGGGAACGCCGGGAGCCTGGACTGCCGACATCTTATTGCAGACTTTAGGGCTGGCCAGCGTAGCCGTGGTTGCTGTCTTGGCTTCCTGGGCTTGGCGCATTGCTTCCCATAGAGGATTACCTTGGTATGGCCTTCGATTTGTGCAGTTGGTGCCTTGTCTCCTGTTGCTCGCTGCGGTCGCCGGAACAGTATCGGCTCCCAAACAATGGCCGCAAGCCTCCAGCCTGGGTGGATATAGTGGCGATTGGTTACTCAAGACCAGCGCCCCGGCGTTGCAGAAAATTGGCCTAACGTCATCGTCACCGTTGGTAATCTCTATTGCGTCAACCGTGGCGGCAATACTATTGCTGTACTTGCTCGGTATTCGCTTCTCGGAATGGCTTGCCCTGGCCAGGGCCGGAATCTCTGGTTTTGCGCAAACCCTTGGCGCAGCGAGGATCGCCGCCGCAACCGCTGAACGCCTGGGTCGCCGCGCGGCGACCCACTCATTTCTCCGGCTAGAGCCTCGATTGACCGCCGAAGTCGATGACCTAGCTACCGATGGGGAACCAATATTGGTGGGCCAATCAAACAGACCGGGCCGTGTACGCCAACCAAACACCAAGGCGCGGAAGAGCCGGCGGGCGCAAAAGGAACAGCAACCTACATTGGCCCTTAACGACAGTGACAATTACCAATTGCCTGCACTTCATTTGCTTGCGACACCAACGCGGGTGCAGCAAGGCCGCGGCATTAATGAAAGCGCCCTAGAACAGAATGCCCGAATGCTGGAAACCGTACTGGATGATTATGGGGTCCATGGCCAAATCGTGCATGTCCGCCCTGGTCCAGTGGTCACTCTGTACGAACTGGAACCGGCACCAGGAACTAAAACATCTCGCGTGGTGGGCCTGTCTGACGATATTGCCCGCTCTATGTCTGCCGGTAGTGTCCGGATCGCTATTGTGCCCGGACGCAACGCCATCGGCATTGAATTACCAAACCAAGACCGCGAAACCGTCTATTTAAGAGATTTGCTGTCCACAACAGAATACGAAAAATCTAAATTGATTCTACCACTTGCCCTAGGCAAAGATATTTCCGGCGCCCCAGTACTGGTTGATCTTGCGAAAATGCCTCACCTGCTAATCGCGGGCACCACAGGATCCGGCAAATCGGTGGCAATCAACACTATGATCTTGTCTCTTCTGTACTGTCTGCCCCCAGAACGTTGCCGTATGATTATGATTGATCCCAAGATGCTGGAATTGAGCGTTTATGATGACATTCCACATTTACTGACACCCGTGGTAACCGACCCTGGAAAGGCCATAATGGCACTGAAATGGGCCGTCCGCGAGATGGAAAATCGTTACCGGGCCATGGCTAACCTTGGTGTCAGAAATATTGATGGCTACAACCAGCGTCTGGAAGAAGCTACGAAAACTGGCGAGGAATTGAAACGCACAGTCCAAACTGGCTTTGACCCTGAAACTGGCCAGCCGGTTTTTGAGGACCGGGTCCTGGATACTGAGCCGATGCCCTACATCGTTGTCATCGTGGACGAGATGGCGGATTTGATGATGGTGGCGGGAAAGGAAATTGATGCTGCTGTACAACGCCTGGCACAGATGGCGCGCGCTGCCGGAATTCACGTAATGATGGCCACTCAACGGCCTTCGGTCGATGTCATCACTGGCACCATAAAGGCTAATTTTCCGACAAGAGTTAGTTTCCAAGTTACCGCCAAAGTAGATAGTCGCACTATCCTGGGAGAACAAGGCGCGGAACAACTCTTAGGCATGGGCGATATGCTTTACATGGCTGGCGGCGGACGCATCAGTCGAGTTCATGGTCCCTTCGTCGGTGACGACGAAGTGGAATCAGTTGTCAATCATCTGAAACAACAGGGTCGGCCGGAATTCCTGGACGCCGTCACCGAGGATATACAACAAAATGGCGAACCAGAGTACGGCTTTCTAAAAGGATCGGCCAAGGCCGATAGCGGCGACGCCCTGTTTGATCAGGCCGTAGATGTTGTGGCATCGCACCAAAAAGCGTCGACCTCGTTCCTACAAAGGCAATTGAAAATCGGCTATAACCGTGCGGCCGACTTGATCGACCGCATGGAAACGGAAGGCATCGTCGGTCGCGCCAACCACGTAGGCAAGCGTGAGGTTTTGGTCCGCAATCCTAATGAGGACGCCTGAATTTGAAACGACGCCGCGTTCTAGCGTCTGCCTTATCCTTGGTAGTACTTCCATTGAGATTTGATGGAACGTTGGCCAAAAAAAGAGTGGAAAATGACGACGCCGTAGTCCAGGTTGAAAGCTACCTCAACAGTATCAAAACCTTGTCAGCACAGTTCCTACAAGTAGATTCTGATGGCAACGTTACCAATGGCCGGCTCTACCTGCGGCGGCCAGGCCGGATACGATTTGAATACGACGATCCATCCCCTCTACTGATTGTCGCTGACGGTTTTTGGCTAATCCTCCACGATAGGGAATTAGGCCAGGTTAGCCGATACCCATTGTATGAAACTCCCCTGGGGGTGCTTGTTGATGAACCAGTAAACCTGCGGGAAAAGGTAGAAGTTGTTCGTGTGGAACAGGGCCTCGGTGTTCTCCGCATAATGGTGGTGGACCGCGCAAATCCAGACGAAGGGTGGATTGACATTACATTCACCAAGCCACCCCTGTTATTGCGTCAATGGAAAGTCAGGGATGCCAAGGGCAGCACGATAGAACTATCTCTTACCGATATCCGGGTGAACCAGGATTTAGATCCTAATTTATTCTTTTTCGAGGATCCACCGGCCTTCAAGGAATAATAGTCAGGGGCCTTGAAATTGCATAACCTCTAACATTGGATTGCGGGTGCAACTAGTACGGGAATATGTTCATGTCACAGGCCGAAATTCTGTCGAAAACAAATATTGACGATATCCCGCTCGATCAAATCGACGTCAGCGATCCGGGCCTATACCAAACCGATAGTTTCTATCCCTATTTCAAGCGCCTGCGCAGGGAAGATCCGGTGCATTATTGTGCCGACAGCCCCTATGGCCCTTATTGGTCCATCACCCGATACGACGACATCATGAAGGTGGAGTTGGATCACGCCACCTATTCATCCGCCGCGCATTTGGGCGGCATCACCTTAAGAGACAATCCAAATGGGAAGGATATGGCCAGCTTTATCGGAATGGACCCGCCGGGACATACCGATCAGCGCAGAACTGTTGCCCCCATTATGACGCCCAAGAATTTGCGCAATATGGAGGAAACGATCCGCCAACGTACAGGGGAAGTATTGGATTCGTTGCCGCACGCCGAAACCTTCGACTGGGTCGATAAGGTCTCCATCGAGTTGACGACTATGATGTTGGCCACCCTCTTCGATTTTCCTTGGGAAGACCGGCGCATGCTTACCTATTGGTCGGACGTGGCGACCACTGACTATGGCGCCCCCGGCGCCTTGGTTCATTCCGACGACGAGCGCCTGGGTGTGCTGAAAGAGATGGGCCAATACATGGGACGCTTATGGAAAGAACGTGGCCAGAACGACGGCGGCTTTGACCTTATTTCCATGCTGTCCCAGGCCGAAGCCACCAAGAACATGAACCACATGGACCTGATCGCCAATTCGGTATTGCTGATCGTGGGTGGCAATGACACGACCCGCAACTCCATGTCGGGTGGCTTGATGGCCCTGTGTGATAACCCTGACCAGTTCTCCGCGTTACGTTCGGACCACAACTTGATCAAGACTATGGTGCCGGAAATCATCCGCTATCAATCTGCCATCATTCACATGCGCCGCACGGCTCTGCGAGATACCGAATTCCAGGGAAAATCGATCAAGAAAGGCGATAGGGTGGTGATGTGGTACGTCTCCGGTAATTGGGACAACGAATTCATCGATGATCCGATGGCGTTCAAGATCGACAGAGAGAAAGCCCGCCGTCATTTGGCTTTCGGCGCCGGCATTCATCGGTGTGTCGGTGACCGCCTTGCGGAGTTACAATTGCAGATCCTGTGGGAAGAAATCTTGAAAAGAAATATGCAATTCGAAATCAGGGGTGAGCCGGAGCGTATCTATTCCAATTTCATCCGGGGCATCAAGCATCTGCCGGTCAGCATCCATTAACCAGGAAGCATGCATTTCAAAATCTGATTAGGCAAAACTCTTTACCTGCTCAAGTGGAAACGTGGCCGTGCTTGCCGCGGCTATTTTCATGGCAATCTTTGCAACACGCTTGTAAAGGCTGACCTTGACATGATCGCGCTAAACAGACCAGCCGGCTTCAGTTTGCCGAGGTTGCGAGTGGTGTAGGAGTCATATCTAACGTTACGGTCGTCCAATCCTGTATGTGCTATGTTGTCAAAAACCCATTTGTACTGTGGAGGAACATCGTGGAATTTGATCTCATGGCGCGGGCTTCGACCTGGTCGGAGGCAGCCGAATTGGCTAAGAAGTTGGAAGCCAGCGGCTTTTCAGGAATGTTGATGACTGAGAGTAGTCAGGTCCCCTGGATGGTCATAGCTACTGCCGCCATCGCTGCCCCTACACTGCATTTTTCTACCGGGATCGCAGTCGCATTTCCGCGTAGCCCCATGATGTCGGCACAAATCGCCTGGGAATTGGCACGCAATACCGAAGGTCGCTTCCGATTGGGCCTGGGTAGCCAGGTCAAGGCTCACATCGTCCGGCGTTATTCCTCACAATTCGACCGCCCCGCACCCCAAATGAAGGATTACCTGAAAGCTGTACGCGCATGCCTCAAGGCGTTTCGTCGTGAAGGTCCTCTGGAGCATGAGGGTCCTTATTACAATTTGAGCCTTCTGCCTGATCAATGGGCACCGTCGAGCCATGACTATGAAGATGTAAAAATAGATATTTCGGCTGTCGGTCCATATATGACCAAGGTCGCCGGCGAACTGGCAGATGGCATACACGTTCACCCTATGCATTCCATGCACTATATAGAAAACCGCCTTTTGCCCAATTTGGCCGAAGGTGCAGCTAAGGCGGGTCGCGATACCAGCGAGATCGACCTTATCGTCCCCGTCATGGCAATTCCGGGAGACAGCCCCGAGGAACAGGCAAACGCTACATTGAAAGCCAAAACGCAAATAGGATTTTATGGCGCAACACCCAACTACGCCTTCCAGTTCGATGACCTCGGTTATGGCGGCATGCGGGATAAATTGCGCGAGCTGTTGAGAAGAGGCGATACGGATGCGCTGGTTGCTCTGATTGACGACGAGTTGCTGTACCAATTCGCACTGCCCGCACGCTGGGATGACATGGCAGACAAACTTATCGAACGCTACAAAGGTACTGCAGCACGTTTGGCGATGTATCATGCGGAAGAAAACATCCGTGATAATCCGGACAACCTAGGGAAATGGAGCGAAATTAGCCGTGCGGTACGCGCTGCTAAATAGGTCGGGCCGATTGATCTAGTTCTGCAAACAAATTTACGGATATGTTTTCCGGCCCGACGCGAATGGTCTGGCCGACAAATTTGTGAGGCTAGAACTGAACGGAAGTGGTCGTGCCACTAATTTGAATTGTTGCGAAATTATTGAGTTTAGTGGGCACCATCTCTGAACTATTGACAACCATCCATGCCTTATCGTTCTCGGTCCTTCTCCTGCCGGCTAATTAAGGTTCGCTTGCTGCCAGTCAAGGCGCAAAGAACTAAAATCTAGATTGGTGCAGCTTGGGTACCGCGCAGCAACTTGCCGGGCAATTCACCCATAAATTCGCCATCACGCATTACCTCAACACCAGAAACGAATGTATGGCAATAACCTACAGCCTTCTGGATGATACGTCGGCCGCCGGCCGGCAAGTCATAAACCAACTTAGGGCGCCGCAGGCTCAGAGCCTGAAAATCGATCATATTGAAATCCGCCTTGTACCCCGGTGCTATAATACCGCGATCAAGCAACCCATATGTTCGCGCTGTGTCGAAAGTCTGCTTGCGAACCAAAAATTCAAGCGATAATTTTTCTCCTCGACTGCGATCACGGCCCCAATGTGTTAACAATGATGTAGGTGAAGAAGCGTCGCAAATTATGCCCACATGAGCACCCGCATCAGCCACGCCACAGACTGTATTAGGATCCTCTAACATCTCCTTCACTACTTCCAAGTTACCGGCGCAATAATTTTCAAAAGGATGGAGCAACAAGGTCTGGCCATTATTGGCTAACAGCAATTCCAGAGCTAAATCAAAGGGGTCTCGGCCCTGGGTCTTCGCCCTAGCCGAAATGCTATTTTCTGGCCTTGGTTCGTAGTCAACTATCTCATCAATTTCGAAAGTGCGCCGTAAGACCTCCTCCATCCAGTTTATGTGCCCGTCGTCGGGTCGTTCCATTACCAATTGCCGCTGTAAATCGGGTGCGTCGCGCAAACGTTCGAACCGTTCTTTTGGAGATAGAGCTGACATCTCCAGCCAAAGAGGATGAGTGGTAAATGGATGGACGGTAGCTTCAAGCCCCATCAACATACCAATTGCTCGGCTGCCAACCTGCGCCGTCACTTCTAGGCCATCCGCGCAGGCCAAACCCACTTGGTCCAGAGTTTTCCTCCAAAGGTCAGGCGCATCGTCTACTTGAACCAGCAGCACCGAAAGTGGTCGACCAGCGATCTCTGCCGCAGCCTGCAACCGTTCAAATTCACCTTCGCCAAAATCAGAATTTACCTCCAATACTCCCGTTCCGGCACGCCTCATGGCCAAGGCCAAACCATTTAATTCCGCCTCTTCGGCACCGTAACTCGGCGTGAGCCGGCCATCCGCGGCTCGATGTTTTCCAGTGCGTGAAGTGGTAAAACCCAAAGCACCTGCGGTCAATGAGGCTTCCAAAAGACCGCCCATACGCTCGATTTCCAACTCAGTTGGTTTTTCAGAGAAATCGGCACCTCGCTCCCCCATCACATAATAACGCAGTGCCGCATGGGGTACCTGAGCGCCAATATCCATGACCCGCGACGTAGAGCTAAGTACGTCCAAATATTCCGGAAAACTCTCCCAGCGAAAGTCAATGCCTTCTGCCAAAACAGTTTCTGGAATATCCTCTACCCCCTCCATCAAATTTATTAGATATGGTTCACTGCCTGGTTGTACCGGCGCAAATCCGACGCTGCAATTGCCAAAAACGACTGTAGTCACGCCATGCCATGAAGAAGGCGTCAAAAATGGATCCCACGTAGCTTGGCCGTCGTAATGTGTATGGATGTCAACCCAACCTGGAGTTAGCAATAACCCTTCTGCGTTGATTTCCCGACGCCCTGGTCCAACCTCTGCGCCATTCGAAACCGCCCTTATGATGCCATCGTCCACCGCTACATCCGCTACCCGGCGATCGCCGCCAGTGCCATCAATTACAGTTGCATCACGTACAACAAGCTCGTGCATTATCGCGCTCCAAAATTGCCTGTTTCATCATAACACCTTCGAACCACAACTCCACTCACGAGCGTTTGCCAACCATGGGTGGAAGGAATTTATACGGCGCGCCGACTTCGGCTTCATCACCGCCTTGTCAGTGGGTGAAAAGGCGGATCCTGATCGCAATTTCGCGGACCTTTTGCCTCTCATCGCTAAGACCGTTAATGGCGAAGACTAACGGTTAGGCGATACGATCGCCTTTCTTGATTGGCGCCGCGCGGTTATCAACGCCAGGCAGCATCTTTTTTGGATCGCGCGTGACCGCCACGTCCACCACCGTAGGCCGTCCCTTTTCTGCCATTCCGGCTTTTATCGCGCCTGCGAGTTCGCCGGGGTCCTCCACACGAATCCCCTTGCAGCCGAAATGTTCAGCGATGTTCGCGTAGTTCATTTCATTTAGGTCCGAAGATTGAAAGCGGCCTTCAAACTGGGCCTGCTGAAGCGCCTTGACGTAACCCGATGCAGCATTGTTGACAACCAGTATTGTCAAACCTAGGTTTAGCCGTCCCGCTGTCTCTAATTCGCCGATCACCATATTGAACCCTCCATCACCCGTTACGCCAACCACGGAACGGTCACCAGCAGCCAGCTGCGCACCCATGCTGCCGGGCAGGCCGTAACCAATGGAGGCAAAGCCGCGGTTAGCGATGTAATAGCGTCCAGGCGCTTTTGTTTCGCACAGCAAACCCGTCCAATGGGCGGCAAAGCCGCCATCAGCGACAAGGATGGCATCTTCCGGCAAAGTATTGTTCAATTCCTGGCACATTCGTGCCATGTTGACGGGCCGTTCGTTGGACGTCAGGCGCTCCTGTACCTCAAGACGCCAATTGGTCATGCGGGTAGCCACCTCAGTAGAAAATTCACCCCTCGCCTTGTGCTGCGCCTCCGCGCTATCGGACATCTCGTCGATCAGGTCTTCCAAACCCGCCTTGACATCACCCCAAAGGGGTACTTCCGCAGGCACGCAGCGGCCGATTTCCTCAGCATGAATTTCTAGATGAATTATGGGAATATGGGTGGGCGGCAGGGTATAGCGCTTGGTCGCGATTTCACCCATCTTACAACCCACCACTAAAATGCAGTCGGCTGATTCCAGTACATCGTTGGCAATGCGAGAGTAACGCCCAAATAGACCCAAGCACAAACTGTGGGTGCAGGCTATGGAACCCTTACCGCTAAGGGTATGGGCAACTGGAATATTAAAGCGTTCAGCAAGCTCCGTAAGAACAGACTGCCCACCGGATAAATGTACACCGCCACCGGCCAGAATTACCGGACGCTCAGCCTTGGCCAGCATGGAGGCCGCGCGGGCAATATCATCCCGGGCTGGTCGGCTGCGATATGCAGGCGCGGTAATCGCCGACTGATCGGCGTAAAGATCATCTTCAGGATAATCATACTCCCCATGAGCTATGTCCTCAGGCACGTCCAGCAGCACTGGACCTGCCCGGCCGGACGTCGCCACCCCATAGGCCCGGCGCACAAGCTCGGGCAGGCGTTGAATAGATTCAACTCGAATGACTTCCTTTACCGCCGGCGCTAAGATTTGAAGCTGCCGAGATTCCTGGGTCATGTTTTTCCAGGAATAATCCCGGTTCGTATCGCCTGTTATAGCCACCATAGGCACTCCCGCGTTCAGGCTTTCTACCAAACCCGTGGTCAGGTTTGTGGCGCCCGGGCCCAGCGTGGCATCACACACGCCTGGCCGTCCACTGACTCTGGCAAAGGCATCCGCAGCAAACGCACCGCAGCGTTCATCATTAATCAAGGTATGGCTCAAACCTACTTCACGCACGGCGTCATAAAATGGCAGCAACTGAAACCCACCCATGCCAAACATGGGTGCGGCATTGTGTAATTTCAGCATCTCGGCCAGGGCGCGTCCGCCAGACATCGTACGTGGCGGTCGGTTTGTCAGACTTTGTTCGGACATGTTCTAACCTGTTCCTTGTCGGGCTTTTTGTGCAAATGATTTAAGTGTGTCTCCTGCCACGACACGCAGAGCAGTGGCAGTTTCGTTGGCGTGCGATATAATTCCGGTCTGCCACATCGATCGCGCATCTCCAATACGAGCTGTCTCACAATCAACAGTCACGGCAGCGATTTGGCGTTGATCTAAGGCGGGTAATCTGCTGGTGCCGATACTTTCGATACCTACCCCCGCGTCATTGAATGCACAGGCCCGGACGTCATACTTAATGGCCGAGGCTGCGTCACCCCCCAGCAAGGCGCCATGGGAGGCCGTAAGTACAACCTGGCCTGCATCTTCCGGACGTAGCAAGGAGGCAGAATCGACCCCCCATACCAGCGGCTCCTTCTTATTTTCTGAAAACAAAAACCGTGCCTCTTCGTATGAAGGGGCATCGCCAGACGGCGCTGGCGCAGCACGCATGGCCTCGGCACATGCCATGGCTGTTTGCCCCACGGCACATCCCAGGGCCGCCGCCGCCCGATTGACATGGCTGATCACGCCACGAGCCGCCATATCTTCTCCATCGCCAATGCGAGCGGTATCGTGTGCAACCGTCGCGCCCGGCCGGCCCAAATCATCGAGATAGAGCAACGAGGCAAATCCGGCGCCATCTAAACCACCACCAGCGTCGTTCAAGATAATCGCCCGCGCACCGGCACTGGCCGCCAAATAACCAGCGTAGATGCCACCGTGGCTACCGCCGATCAGAACGTGGTCTGCGTGTTCCGAGTTCAGCTTAGTGACGGAAGCCACAGTAAAGATTTGAATCTCCATAGCCAGCCCTTCTACAACAGCAAAAACCCTATACAAGTGCGCTGGGTTCTTGAGCAACAATTCTTGTCTAGAAACGCTAACCATAATATCGACGGTAAGCGTCTCGTCGACCCTTATCACACCATTAACCGCATTCGCACCTTGGAAAAGCAGCGGGAAAGGCCTCGTCGTCTGGCCCGGTCAGCAGATCAAAACCCTAAACGTGACTTTCACCTCAATGGCCAGCTTTCCTGGTTTGGCCTAAAAGTTTATGCTCGCGTTAATGGTGTGGCGCGAGTTTAACACCGTGATTGCAACAATGTTTTGATTTGCCGCTTCCCCACAAGAAGGATCATACAGATATGAGTTCGCCACCAAATGCACAGAGTGAAGAATTTGGGGACGCCGTCTGCACCGGATCCTTCAAGTACATGGCGGCATCAACACAATCCACGCTGTTCCGTAATGGTAAAGTACTCACGCGCCGGGACGAGGACGGCAGTGACGCCAGTTGGACCGGCGTCGACCTAGAGAACCGGCAGATGTCTGTTCAAGACGCCCGGCGTCTTGAAGCAACTGCACGATGCACACTGACGCATCATGGGTTTGAGATGCGTGAGTATCCGTTGGCGCCAAACCTTAACTTTCTTGAGCATGATCAGGTAGTAGAACGATACTTTCCGCAATGCGTGGAGATTGTAAGGGAAGTTACCGGTGCAAGCTTTGTGACTGCATTTGATTACAATATAAGATCAGCTACCGGCAAGGAAACCAAGCAGCGGATCAAAGGCGGCCAGCAGGTGCAAGGCCCGGCCCACGTGGTGCACGGCGACTACACGCTGACAAGCGCCCC
>CAZDQC010000094.1:4841-13698 GCA_964507245.1 uncultured Rhodospirillaceae bacterium | reverse complement strand
GGGCCAACCAATTGCATGAATACAATCCCATGCTAGGTCACCGTGGTTGCCGATTAGGCATCTCACACCCGGAAATATATGAAATGCAGGCCCGCGCTATTTTCGAGGCGGTTGTCATTGTCGGCGCCGAACAAGGCAAAGCCGTGGTTCCCGAGGTGATGATCCCCCTGATCGCCGGCAAGGCAGAATTCACATTTTTGAAAACTCTGATAGCCGATATTGCAGACGAGGTCGCAAAAGAGCGTGGGGTGGAATTGGAATACCTCATTGGAACCATGATTGAACTGCCTCGCGCGGCGCTGCGGGCAGGCGAAATTGCAGAAGAAGCCCAGTTTTTTTCGTTTGGCACCAACGATCTAACCCAAACCGTCTATGGTATAAGCCGCGACGATTCCGCCAGCTTTCTCGCAGATTATAGAGCCAAGGGAATTATTGAGGCCGATCCCTTTGCCACTCTGGACAGGGACGGCGTAGGCGAGCTGGTAAAACTTGCGTCGCAGCGTGGCCTGGCAACAAGGCCAGATCTGAAGCTGGGGATTTGCGGCGAACATGGTGGGGATCCCGCCTCGATCGCGTTCTGCCACTCCATTGGTCTGAATTATGTCTCCTGCTCACCGTTCCGTGTTCCCATCGCTCGATTGGCAGCTGCTCAGGCAGCTGCGGGAAAGGAAAGATCGGGCGCTTAATCGAGATCGATGATGTTAGCCGATAAGAGGCCCGTCGCGGCGGAATAAATGACATACCTTGATGGTTATTCATTCAAACCCGCTATAGCCCGGGCGAATTCCTCTGCGGCAAAGGGCTGCAAATCGTCGATGCCCTCGCCAATCCCGATGTAATGCACGGGCAGGCCAAAACGTTCAGCCACCGCAACTAAAACTCCACCTCGGGCAGTTCCGTCCAGTTTGGTCATCACCAAGCCGCTGACCTTGCATGCTTTAGAAAAGACCTCTACTTGCTGCAAAATGTTTTGACCGGTCGTAGCATCCAGAACCAGCAAACAATCGTGGGGAGCGCCTTCGTCTAACTTATCTAGCACACGGGCGACTTTGGCTAATTCGTCCATCAGGTTAGACTTGTTTTGCAACCTACCTGCCGTATCAACTAATAAAACATCGGCATTCCGCGCTTGCGCTGTTTGCAGGCCCTCGTAGGCCACGGCAGCTGGGTCGGCACCTAGGTCGCGCTGAACTACCATGGCGCCCGCTCGTTCGCCCCAGATTTGCAGTTGATCGATAGCAGCGGCACGGAAGGTATCGGCGGCTGCCAGAACAACAGATTTGCCGTTTGAGGTTAGGTTATGAGCAATCTTACCAATGGTGGTCGTCTTGCCTGTGCCATTGACGCCGACCACCAGGATAACATGCGGCCGGTTCTCGGCATCTATCCTTAAGGGGTAGGCCACGGGCAGTAAAATGTCGGCCACCACGTCTGCCAGCGCTGACCTAATTTCATCCCCGCAGATTTCCTTGTCGAATCTGTTTTCCGCCAATTTCCCACTGACGCTTGCAGCGATGGTGGGACCCAGATCAGCGGCAATCAGTAGATCTTCCAATTCTTCTAGGGCCGCGCTGTCCAATTTGCGTTTGGTGAACACAGCTGTCAAAGAATTACTAAAATTGCTGGCGGTACGGTTCAAGCCCGTTTTTAGGCGGCCAAAAAGAGTTGGTTTGTCCACACTCATGCAGCCAAACGTCCCATTAGCCTATCCCGACGCGCAGCTATAATGTCCACATCGATAATGCCGCTGGTAGGGGCATGCGCGATTGGTTGATCCAATTCAATCAAGGCAAATTGTTCGTCCCGCCCAAGGCCCGGACGCTCCAACAACACGCGGGCGGAACTATGAACCCGCCTGGCTAGAAATTTCGCCAGGACGGCAGACCCCTTTTCCCGCAACAAGGCTGCGCGGCGGCGGCGCTCGTCACCCGGTACCTGGGGCATACGTGCCGCCGGAGTGCCGATCCGTTCGGAATAAGGAAACACATGCAAATAGGTTAGAGCGCAGTCATCGACTAAGGCTAGAGTTTTCTGGAACTGGGTCTCTGTCTCTGTTGGAAAGCCCACTATCAGATCTGCGCCGAACACCATTTCAGGCCGGCCTGCGCGCAGTCGTTGGCAAAATTCTATTGCCTGGGCCCGGTTGTGCCGACGGGCCATCCGCTTGAGGATAAGATCATCGCCAGCTTGCAGGCTCAGGTGCAGGTGGGGCATGATTCGCCCTTCATTCAATAACAAACGCTCTAGTTCGCAGTCAATCTCCACTGCGTCCAAGGAAGATAAACGCAAACGAGGCAAGGCCGGCACTGCCAAAAGAATTCGACGCAACAGGTGTCCCAGGTTGGTTCGCTCAGGCAGATCTGCGCCATAAGCAGTAATATCCACGCCTGTAAGAACTACCTCGTCATACCCGTTTGCCTCTAGAATTTTGATCTGAGCGACAATGTTTGCTACAGGCACAGAACGGGAGGGTCCCCGGGCGAAGGGAATTATGCAGAAGGTACAACGATGATCGCACCCTTGCTGGATTTGCACGAACGCCCGAGCGCGACCATCGAAACCAGGCACCAGGTGGCTGGCCAATCGGTGGACGGACATGATGTCCTCCACCAAAATTTTACCATCGAGCGGCGTTATAAAATTATTCCCGTGGAGCTTCTCTTGATTACCCAGAACCCGATCAACTTCCTTCATGCTGGCAAATTTAGCTGGGTCCAATTGCGCCGCGCAGCCGGTAACAACAATAGTGGAATCAGGTCTTTGCCGCCGGGCCTTTCGGATCGCCTGGCGCGATTGGCGCACCGCTTCATTAGTAACTGCGCAGGTGTTGATGATCACCGCGTCGCGCAACCCGGCTGCTTGCGCCTGATCTCGCATTACCTGCGCTTCATAGGCGTTTAAGCGACAGCCGAGATTGATTACGGTCGGGTCACTCATGCTGGTGACCATTGAACAAGGGCCGTCAGGCTTTCATCCAGGATTCCCGAAAATACAGTAGCAACGCCACCACTCATAAGGACATGGCCATCAGTTTCGCGCCATTCGATGATCAATTCACCGCCATCAACTGTCAAATAGGCTCGGCGAGCACACTTGCCTCGACGATGGGACGCCACTAGTGCCGCACAGGCACCGGATCCACAAGCCAGGGTCAATCCCGCACCGCGCTCCCAAACCCGCAGGCGCAATCGGTCCCGCCCAAGAATTTGCACAAAACCAATATTGGCCCGTTCGGGAAATACATCGTGGTTTTCCAGAATCGGTCCAACGGTAGGAATATCGATGGCGTCCAAATCTTCCACGAAAAACACAGCGTGGGGGTTCCCCATGCCAACCACACAGGGCGCCGAAAGCTTTGGGCCCTGGCTCGGCTTATAGGTGAGATCGAGGCTCAGCGTGTCAGCTTCAAATGCCAGGGGAATTTCTCGCCAATCTAGATGAGCGGGGCCCATATCCACTTCTACCAATCCATCCGGGCCTATTTCACCCTTAAGCACCCCGGCGCGGGATTCTATCAAGATCTTATCTTGCCCACTTTCTTCAAACAGCAGGCTGGCGACGCATCGCGATCCGTTACCGCAGGCTTGGGCCTCGCTACCGTCGGGATTGTGAATGCGCATGAAAACGTCTGCACGGTGGGACGGCTCCAGCGATATCACCTGGTCACAACCAATTCCTTTTTGACGGTCCGCTAAGACGCGAGCGAAAGTTGCGTCCACGCGCGCGTTTGATTGGCGCAAATCTAGGACGACAAAGTCATTGCCAGCACCGTGCATCTTCAAGAATGGTTGATCAATTTTTGTCATTGTGGCCCGGATATAGGCAATTCCGTGGGATAGGTCCAGTTTCTAAGTCTTGTACAGCAATTAAGATTTTGTTGACCCGCTAAACGTAGATCATCCGCTGGTTGAGCTCATTCAATGGACAATACTGCTAGACACAGCTGAAATTTGGCCCCAGATACCCCACTCCTGACGAAACGGTGATAACTTGGCGTCATTCGCGTCAAGCAGTGGTAGGCTAGGTAGAATTTCAGCGAGAAAATAGTCGAAGATGAAAATACGTTCCGTAGACGCCACTTGGCTGAGAGTACCAATTCCAGAGGGGCGGCAACACACTTCTGATTTTGGGCGCATGCGTTCGTTCGATACGGTTTTGGTGCGGGTCGAAACAGAAAACGGATTGGTGGGTTACGGCGAATCCAAGGCAGGGGTGGGAAACTTAGGAGACGGCCGGGCTTTGGTAACCTTGATCCGAGATGAACTGGGGAAACAGCTGATCGGGCGGGACGCCACCCGCATCGCCGGCCATTGGGAGGAAATGTACAACGGCAGTCGAGCCCATTTCGCGGTTGAGCGGGGCCACGTATTTCCCGCGCTGGGCCGGCGTGGCCTGACCATATCTGGAATAAGCGGTATCGATATCGCCTTATGGGATGTTCTGGGTCAGTCTCTAGGCCAGCCCATTTGGCAACTCTTAGGCGGCAAATGCCGGGATGATCTGGCGGCCTATGCCTCCGGCGGATGGGCGCCTGCGGAAAATATTGGCGAGCAACTAGCGGGGTATGTAGAGAACGGAGGATTCGGCGCTGTGAAAATGCGTGTTGGTTCCGCTGACGGTAATGCCCTGATGTCCGCTCAGCGAGTCGAGGCCGCACGGAAGCATCTGGGCAACGATGTAGAAATTATGGTGGATGCTCATGGCACCTTCGCCTGTGCCGAGGCGAAACAGTTTTGCCGTCTGGTTACAGAATACAATCTGGCATGGTTCGAGGAACCAGTTACAGCGGACGATATTCTTGGTTGTGCAGAAATTCGCGCTAGCACTGACATTCCCATTGCCGCCGGCGAAAGCATTTTTACTCGGTTTGATTTTCGCGACCTTGCGTTGGCTCGGGCGGTGGATATCTTTCAGCCTGATTTGGCTATCTGCGGCGGTATCACGGAAGCCATGCGCATTGCAGCCCTAGCAGCTTCGCACCAGATTCGCTTAGCCCCACATATGTGGGGCGGAGCGGTAATGTTTGCCGCAGGACTTCAAATTTGTGCCACATCGCCGGCGGCTTTCACAGTAGAATATTCCCTCGGCCACAATCCCCTAATGCATGATCTGGTAGCGGAGAAATTTCCTGTCCTAAAGGGCCGAATCGCGATCCCCGACCGGCCTGGTCTTGGACTGACCATCGATGATGATTTCGTCCGCACATATGCGGTAAAATAGGACCCAAAGGGGAATATGTAACCGAAACTCGGGATGTTCGCGATGCCTATGCATCACTCGACCCCACCGTTATTGACCGCCATACATTCTTCTCTGGACCGCCGCTGGCAAATGAGCCTCGAACCAAGCGGCAACGTCCTCGAGCGCCGGATGTGCGAAACTGGCAACGAGCAGCCTCCACAGGCGCGGCATGTGTACCAGATAATCGGGCTTACCCTGTTCCGCTAGCCGGTGGAACACCGCGATTATTCGGACGTGACGCTGCGCCGCCATTACTGCATAGGAGATGTCGAAGGTGTTCTGGTCCATGTCCGGAAAGGCCCTGGCATAGGTGGTCAAACAATCGGCGGCTAGTTCAAAGGGTACGGTCCAGCGGGCATCTTGCAATAAGGAGGCGAGATCGTAGGTTACCGGACCGATACCGGCATCTTGGAAATCTATTATACCGCAGGCCTTTACGGCCAACCGGTTAGGCAAGTGGATAAGATTTCCCACATGAAAATCGCGCAACAGCATGGACTGTGGCACTGCCATCGCCTGCTTCAATGGATCTCGCCATGCATCTTTGAATTGGGATCGCTTCGAAGAATTTTCGGTTTGCCCGGGCCCGTGGTCACAAAATAGCATAGTCTGTTCCAGGAAGCGTTGGGCATCGAATATGGGCAGACGAGGTAAAGGCGAAAACTGCTGGTGCAAATGGATCAACGTATCTGTGGCCAGGCGATATAGAGGTGTTGCGTCTACATCAGAATTCAGCAATTCAGTAAATGTCTCATCGCCAAAATCTTCCTGCAATACAAGCCCTTGGGCCGGTTCGGCAGCGATAATTCGAGGGACTGACAGACCAAGGCTGGTAAGAATTTTAGCAATGGACACGAATTCCGCTGCTAAGCCGTCCGCAGGTGATTGGGCCAACAGGGCCGTTTTGCCTTCCTGTACGAGGCGTACATAACGGCGGTTGGAAGCATCGCCTGTCAAAGGGAATCTCTGGGCCCCGCCCCAGCCGTGGCGAGCCAAAAACCGTAGGACTAAGGCCTCGTTCACCATGGCGCCCGCCACCGCTCAGACCCCGGACCCAAGGCACGTAATCGTAGTTGTCGGCTAGTGTCGGACCTGGTCTCGACAAGGTGTATTTCAATTCGCGGCACCGGCAACCAATGACCCAACTGGTCGGGCCATTCAATTAGGCTTATTCCGTCCACCATGGCATCTTCAAATCCCAGTTCAAGGATCTCGTCAGGCGCATTCAGACGATACAAATCAAAATGCCAAACTGTGCCGACTGCGGTGTTGTAGGTCAGCAGCAGATTAAACGTGGGGCTGGGAATTTCGTCCACGACGCCCAGTGCTCGCAAGAACCCCCGCGCGAACGTGGTTTTGCCAACACCAAGATCGCCATATAGGCAAATGACGTCGCCGGGCCGACTCAGTTCAGCCAAATTACCAGCGGTGGCCTTTGTCGCAGCCGGGTCCGGTAGAGCGTGCTCATGGATTACTAATTCGTTCAGGGCCGATCCCCATCACCCTTGGCGGCAGGAGATTGCGTATTGCCGCATTTCATCGACGAAAGAAAAGTGGCTTTGTCGCCGTAGCCAAAGGCAAACTCTAGCGTTATCCAACCGGCATGCAATTCGAAAAGGCGCTGTACCAACGATAGGCCCGGTAACGCGGCAGTGACGGCACTAACCTGCTCTAACTGGAGTTCGCAAGCTTTCCGCAGCACCAAGAATAATAGGGCTCTGGCGGTTACCTCCAACCCTTTGGCCTCTGCAAACAATGTGGTCAAGCTGACCATCAACCATCGCCTATAAAAATCCTTTCGATACAGTAGCTTAAGCGCCTCACGTTAGCACGACAAGCAGGACCGCGGGCGTCAGTATTAGTAGCGGTAGTATTCGGGCTTGAATGGTCCTTGGGCTTCGACGCCGATATAGCTGGCCTGGTCTTCACTCAGCTTGGTCAGACGTACACCCAGTTTTTCTAGATGCAGCTCAGCAACCTTTTCGTCCAGGTGTTTGGGCAAGGTATAAACCTTACGCTCATAGTTCGCATGCCGTTCCCACAACTCGATCTGTGCCAGCACTTGGTTGGTGAACGAGGCGCTCATGACAAAGCTCGGGTGACCCGTAGCGCATCCCAGGTTCACTAAGCGTCCCTCAGCCAGCACAATCAGTCGCCGACCATCGGGAAACTCTACTTCGTCCACCTGAGGTTTGACATTGTGCCAAGGGTGATTGCGGAGGGCATCGATCTGTATCTCGCTATCAAAATGGCCGATATTGCAGACGATAGCTCGGTCCTTCATCTGGCGCATATGGTCGATGGTGATGACGTCTCGGTTGCCGGTGCAGGTAACAAATATGTCGCCCAAAGATGCAGCTTCCTCCATAGTGATCACCTGATAACCTTCCATGGCCGCCTGCAGGGCACAGATAGGATCCACTTCCGTCACCATAACGCGGGCGCCCTGGCTGCGCAAAGAGGCAGCCGAGCCTTTCCCCACGTCACCATAGCCGCACACCACGCCGACCTTACCGGCCATCATCACATCCGTGGCCCGTTTTATGCCGTCTACTAGACTTTCCTTGCAGCCATACAAATTGTCGAATTTCGATTTCGTGACCGAATCGTTCACGTTGATCGCCGGTACTGCTAGTTTGCCGTCGCGTTCCATCTCATACAAACGATGTACGCCGGTGGTAGTTTCCTCGCTCAAGCCCTTTACATCCCTAAGTAATTCTGGAAATTTCTCGTGCATTAGGAGGGTCAGATCGCCGCCGTCGTCCAGTATCATATTAGGGTGCCAGCCGTCAGAACCTTCGATTGTTTGTTCGATGCACCACCAGAATTCTTCCTCTGTCTCGCCTTTCCAAGCGAAAGTAGGGATCCCCGCCACCGCCACGGCTGCTGCGGCCTGATCTTGTGTAGAAAAAATGTTACAGGAAGACCAACGCACTTCGGCACCTAAATGGATCAAGGTTTCCATCAACACCGCCGTTTGAATGGTCATATGCAAACAGCCTGCGATACGCGCGCCAGCAAGCGGCTTGGAATTACCGTACTCTGCCCGCAGGGCCATTAGGCCAGGCATCTCTGTCTCTGCGATGGCTACTTCCTTGCGGCCCCAATCAGCCAAAGAAATATCGGCCACCTTATAGTCTGTAAACATGCTCATGAATGGTCTCCAATGGGGAAAATCCGCAAATTTTCTATCGTGGGCTTCGTATCCCACAAGAATCAAATAAGTCTATCGGCAATTGCGCGCTGTGTATCAAAACTACCATTTCGGCGCAAGAATAATAAAATCTTTATATATATAATCATTCATTTACTACTAACTCGCAATGCAACAGTCCATAAAACTGCGGCAGCCGTCAGGGTAGCCATCCACCATGTTTGCCAAATTCCAAAACTCAAATTCGCCACAGTCAGCGCCGATAGCAGCATGGCGGTGGCGCCGGCGCGGGCAGCTGGATCGGTTAGTGCGCCGATAATCCGCCACAAGGCAATGACAAGAATGGCGGTTAGCAGCGCACCCAGACCGCCTAACTCAAGCCAGATTTGCAGGCTTGCATTATGAGGATGAACGCCCATTACATTGCCGCCGCTCGGTAATTTTGTATCCCCGCCCGGAATT
>CAZDQC010000094.1:0-4741 GCA_964507245.1 uncultured Rhodospirillaceae bacterium | reverse complement strand
ACCGGCCAGGCTGCTAGGAACAAAATAACACCAGCCCGGTTTAGCACTGTCAGATCATAGTCAGTCCGTCGGCTTAGCCAAGCCACCCAGTTATGACCGGCAGCGCCAAACAGGGTTTCAAATCCGATCAGCGCGGAAGCAATAACGTAGGAAACCATGAATGCCTTGTTGAATATCTTCTTATCACCGGCCTTAATCAAGCGTGTGCCGTCCAAGATGATTAGCATGGCCAGCATGACGCCAGTCAGCTTGGCAGCGGTGAGCAGACCCGCTAGGGCGTCCAAGGACCAAAGAACCGATATTAATGCCCAGATTGCAATAAGGCCGGCCATAATCGCGACTGGCCCCCTGAAAATATCGCGCCACCGGCCGTTAACACAGGTAGGAACAATTTGCCACAGCGCTGCGACGAACAGTAGCAGCGCCAGCGCCTTGGGAGCAATCACACCCAAGGGCGGAAACAGGACTACTAAAAGAAAAAGGGGACGAGATGATGGGGAAGGAATCATCTCGGATTTCTTAAGGTGTGATAGGCCGCCAGCGAATCCGCGACAAAGACCTCAACCGTGAACTCATCTAACGCTAGCTGCCGAGCCGCCTGTCCCATAGATCGGCGCAAATCAGGATCAGACAACAATTTCCTAATCGCCGCTGTCGTGGCTGTTCCGTCACGCACAGGAACCAGTAATCCGCTTATGCCATCGCGCACTACTTCTCGGCAACCGGGCACGTCAGTCGTGACGATAGGTAGGCCACAAGCTGCTGCCTCGATCAGGCCGCGGGGCAAGCCCTCGCGGTAACTAGGCATGCAAATAACATGAGCGCGAGTCAATATCTCCGGCATATTTGTTTGAAAACCCCACCATTCCACTAGGCCTTCCTGTTCCCAGCCGCGGATCGTAGCTTCTTCCACATCCGTTGGATTTTCCGGGTCTCGGCGTCCCACCAGGACAAACTTTGCTTTAGAGCCAACAGCTTTAAGAGCTCGGGCCGCGTGGATAAATTCGTGGACTCCCTTATCTCCTAGGATACGCGCTGGAAACATAACCACAGCCGGTCCGCCAGGCGGTGAGGCGGGAGCAAAGGCCTCCACGTCCACGCCGCAGCCCTTTATCAGGACTGTGATGTCCTTGCGCACTAGTTCTTGCTGCAAAAACAGGCTCAAATCGTCCGGGTTTTGAAAAATTACCCGTGCATTAGGGTGACCAAGGGCATAGCGGTACAAAGGCATGATCAGTACCCGCAGGGCTCGAGCCAACCAGTCCTGACGAATAAACAGAAAGCCCATACCTGTTATTGCATGCACGACCGCCGGCACGCCCAAAAAGCGCGACACGAGGCCGCCAAATATCACCGGCTTCATGGCCACATGATGGACCAAATCGGGTTTGATGCGACGGATGAGATGAAAGCATCGGGCTAATAGTCTCATCTCTCCCAGAAAATTCCGCCCACCCCGTTCCAAGGGCAAGTCATAGTAGTCGAAACCGCACCCTTGGATTACCGACACAGGCTCATCCTGGTAAGGTGCAGCGACATGCACATCATAGCCGGCCGCCTGTGCCGCCATAGCCACAGGAAGGCGATGGGTGGTAAAAAACAACGCTTCATTCACTAAAAACAGCAGCCGTGGGCCGCTCACGATGCTTGTCCTTCCAACCAGGACTGAAACATCAGGATGCCCCAAATCTGATGCTGCCGGTTGTGTCGTCCGGTCAAATGTTGTTCCCAGGTTTTCCGGATGGGCACGGGGTCGAAGAAACCATCATTTACAAGTCGAGCAGGAGACAAGAGGTGCTCGGCCCAATCCCTCAGAGAGCCGCGCAGCCAATCGTGAATAGGCACTGCGAATCCCATTTTAGGCCGATCTATTAGTTCTGGCGGGACATGGCGATAGAGCACCTGGCGTAGAAGCCGCTTCGACACGCCCTCAGCCCGCTTCATAGACAAAGGTAGAGACCATGCGAAGGCCACGACGCGATGATCCAGTAAAGGCACCCGAGCCTCAAGACCGACCGCCATAGAGGCACGGTCCACTTTTGTTAGAATATCGTCAGGCAGATAGGTCATCGCATCCAGGTACATCATGGCGTGGGGCGTGTCACCGAATTCAGGGACAAAGTTGGGTTCAGCTATGGGAGGCAGGTCGCCAGGACGGGCCAGCACTAGCGTTTCTGCCCTAGGCCATTGACTGACCAGGCCTTCATACATTTGTCTGGCATCGCGAGCGTGCAGCACGCTTGCTAGTTTGTACAATTTATCGCCTGGATTGCGTTGCCCTAAGAAAGCTGCGAAGCGGTCCCATTGATGGGGCGGCAAGGCGGTCATCAAAGCCGCGCCCGACGCTTTCACAAACCACGGCATCCGACGTGTAGCGCCAACAACCCGATCGACCCATATATGCCTGTTATAACCGGCGAACATTTCATCACCACCATCACCGGACAAGGCCACGGTGACATGCTGGCGGGCCATTTTGGAAACCAGATACGTGGGAATTTGCGACGAATCCGCAAATGGCTCGTCATAGATCATTGCCAATTTTGGCACCACTTCTAATGCGTCCGCCTCGGACAGGTAATATTCATGGTGATCCGTCCCCAAATGCCGAGCCACGGCCTTAGCATCCTTGGCCTCATTGTATCCAGCATCGGCGAAGCCGATGGAGAAGGTCTTGATAGGCCGTCCTGACTGCGTCTGCATCAAAGCCACGACGGTTGAGGAATCCACTCCGCCAGAGAGAAATACGCCCAGGGGCACGTCGGCCACCATGCGACAGCGCACGGCTTCCAACAACAGCCGTTCCAATTCGGCCCCGGCTTCCACCTCGTCGCCAGCAAATAGTCGCTCTTGGCCTGCATTTGCTACGTCCCGCAAGGACCAAAAGGCGGACAACTCTGATTCACCATCCACGCTAATCTTCAGAATGTGTCCCGGTTGCAGCTTACGAACCTTACTGTAGATGGTTTGGGGAGCGGGGATACAGTTTCGTTTGAGATAAAGGGCTAGAGCGCTTCGATCAATGGTACCATCGAACTCGGGGTGGGCTCGGATGGCATGCAGTTCTGAGGCGAACACTAAGTGTCGGCCGAATTGCCCATGGTAGAGGGGTTTAATGCCCAAACGATCCCTGATTAGATAGAGGCTGCGATCCACCTTGTCCCACAGAGCAATGGCGAACATACCGACGAATTGACCTACGGCTTGGGCCACGCCCCATTCCACAAACGAGGCGAGAACGACTTCCGTATCGGAATGGCCATCGAACTTGTGACCTCTTGCCAAAAGATCTCGGCGCAGTTCGGGAAAATTATAAACCTCGCCGTTGTAGGCAATCACGAAGCGGCCGTCGTTGGAGGTCATTGGCTGCGACCCGGCAGGAGAGAGGTCGATGATAGCGAGGCGCCGGAAGCCTAAAGCAATGCCAGCGCTGGCATCAATCCACTGACCATCAGAATCGGGACCCCGGTGGCGCAACCTTTCGGCCATGGCTTTGGTCTGGCGGTGTAGGGTTTCGGGCGGCGTAGCCGGTTCAAATTCTAACGATCCAGTTAGGCCGCACATTTACGTGATCGCCTCAAGGCCGATGACAGAAAAATCGGTAGCCGGATAGTGCCGGGCTAACCGGTCGATGCGGGCCCTTTGTTCGTCGTCAAGCTCGCGATCACCGCGGCCTTGGATGCCTTGGTTGAAACGGCTACCGCTCCCCTTTGCGCCGGCTAGGGCTTGCTCGATCGCCGATATGGCTGCGCCCAATCCATAGAAATTCAGGATGTCGTTTACCGCAGTAACGCCGTCCTTAATCAAATCCTCATAACTCAACCACAGGCAGTCCCGTCCGGCATGTGACCAATCTGCAGTAAACCGGATATACCACGGCGCTGTTAGGTCAATTACTAAGTCAAGGCGTGCGTTTCGTGGCCGTTCCATAAAATCGCTAGGCACATTAAGTAGAGGCGTATGGGCAGATTCAGTTTCTAGATGATCTGTGAGGCTGACCACCGCATCATGAATATTCCTTGTCAAGATCACAGGCCGGATGGAGAATTGAGCCATGAGGTCCAGATTCGGCCCACTGGGGCGCGTATGCTGGTGGCTAATGGTGTTCATAGACCAGGCGTCAATTAGGTTAGGCAGATAAAGGTCTTGTTCGTTGAGTTGGTGATAGCCAAGGAAAAAGCTCTGATATCCCGTGATCGCGGCCAAGGCCTTGACTAGATAGGTGGATCCGGATTTTGGCAGCGCGGATATGAAGATTGTCTTGCCTTGCTGGCCAAATAATTTTTTCAGCCGAAAATTTAGCCGCAGTCCACGCCGCGACGTGGTTTTCAAACCACGCTGCAGCCGTTGTCCAGGCGTCCGGCTCATGCCGCCAGACCGAAACACTTATGGGCTAGCGACTTGACTCGGATAGTGGAAAAACGGCCAGACGCCGCGCCGAGTTTCGCTAGTTCTCGTCGAATTTCATCTACTCTGAGTCCTGGAAATTTTTGCCTACCATACGCTGCCACATCTGGCCGCCAAACCTTTCTGACAATATCCCTGGCTGGCAACTTGACATTCCCAGAAAGCCGACCCAGCCATTGGCTCGGGCCGGTTGGTTGCGGCATATCCAGGTCAATTTGATCGACGACATCCAACACACGTTCCGTGGCGAGTGGCCCCACGGTAGCAGCGTAATATTCGACTGCGGCGTCCTGGCCTATCAAGCCCCCATCTACGGTTTGACCAGCCAAAGCGT
>CAZDQC010000093.1:0-13875 GCA_964507245.1 uncultured Rhodospirillaceae bacterium | reverse complement strand
TAGAGGATCGCGATGACGACGATGGCCGTAATCAGTAGCGCAATTCCAACTTCTAACATCGTGAAGATACCCTTATCTTTGTGTTCGTATTCCTGTTTGCAGGAATTATAGTTTGAAACAAGCTTGTTCAGACAGTGCTGTTCGCCCCGCGCACCCCAAAATCAAACATGGGCGGCGGGCGGCGGTTACGCTTCGTACCTTCGCGCAACTCCAGGGTTGCACGCAAATCGACTACTAGATCGTCGCCCTGCAGGACAACGCCATAATCTTGCCGGGCGGAACCGACGCTAAGCAAGCGGCGGGCCACATCTTTCCGCACCTTGCCGGGTTCCCGTTCCAAGGGGTCGCCCCAGCCTCCGCCGCCAGCGGTGCGGAATACCACCCGGTCACCGGGGCGGACGTGGACATTGTCAATTTTAGAGGGCAGGGGCGTTTTCTCACCGTCCTGGTGGACCAGCCATTTGGCTGAAACCGTGCCGGGTTTGCCGCCCAGGATTCCCCAGGGCTGACTTTCGTGGCGGTCATCATGTATCGACACATCGCCTTCCGCCAGCAGATGATAGATCTTTTCGATACCATTGCCTCCCCTGTGTAGACCGGCTCCGCCTGAATCTATCACCGAATTGTAGCCTTCGATCACCATGGGGTAATAGGTTTCCAGATATTCGGTGGGAATGTTCTCGAACAACGGCCACCAGGAATGGCCATCCATGCCGTCGCCAATAGGCCGGCCGGGAATTCCGCCATAAAGAATCTCCATCAACTGGAAATTCTGGTTGTCTTTATCGGTCCCAGAATACAGGAAATGCGGGCTCGACCCATAACCGGCAGCCGTAGCCATGTCCGGTGCGTTATGGCTTAAGGCGCCGCCCAGCACATCGAATTGCCGTGACAAAGTATGGGTGCGGCAGCCCAATGGAGCGGGGAAGTTGGGTTGGACCAAGGTACCTTTCGGCAGGGTAACATGGATCAGGTCATAAAAGCCGTCGTTAAACAGGATTTGAGGGTCAAAAACCATGATCATATAGACGCCGATGAACATCTTGAACATGCCGTCATGGAGATAAAAATTGATTGGTCCCGGCGCCTGGGCCGCGGTGCCGGTCCAGTCAAAATAGGCATGTTCGCCCTCGCGCCAGACCGTCAGCTTCATCTTGAAGGGACCGTTGCCACAGCCATCATCGTCGACGTAGTCCTCGAACGACTGCGGTTCGGTCGGTAGGTTCTGCACGATCAATTGCCGCATGGCTTTTTCGGTTCGTTCTAGTAGCGCCTCGCAGGCCTGGGAATAAATATCCGCGCCAAACCGATTGCACAGTTCAACCACTCGCTTTTCGCCTGCTCTGCAGCCAGCCAGAATAGCCATCAGGTCGGAATAGTTCATTTCCGGCGTGCGGGTATTGTTCAAAATCAAGTCGAGGGCGGCTTGGTTCAGAATGCCGCGTTCGTAAAGCTTAATGGGTGGTATGCGCAAACCTTCACCGAATATCGACGTTGCCGCCGTCGGCATTGAGCAGGGCACTGGGCCGCCGACATCCATCATGTGCCCGAACATCGAGGTGAAACCCACCACATTGCCATCAAAGAACACCGGCACCAGGATGATCCAGTCGTTGATATGGCTGACTGCGCCACCGCATTTATAAGGGTCGTTCTGCAGGATCACGTCGCCTGGTTCTAGGTCAAAATTTTGTGCCTTCAGCATCGCCGGGACGTAGGAACCGAATTGCCCGACGATCATGCGACCTCTGGGGTCGGTGATCATAGGATATTCGTCGTGCTGTTCGCGGATCACTGGCGACATCGCGGAGCGGAACAGAACTGCATCCATTTCATGGCGAGCGTTTCGCAGGGAATTTTCGATGAGGTCCAGGGTCACTGTGTCGAGCTTGTCGCCTCTTGCTGCTGGCTGATCGGTCGGTGCCGCATCTGGCGGCGGGCGCTGGGGTGCGGTCGTTGCCTCAGCCGCAATGGATGTCTCGTCGGCTAGCATGGCAGCGCATTTGGCCAAGGCATCGTCAGTTGCCCTTTGTAGGGCCTTGCCCGTATCGCCATTCGCCCGGGCACTGCCAAACTGCATTTTTGATACGCCGTCAACTGTCAGTTTGACCAAAACGGTGACGCCGCCCCGTTCGGATTTGTGCTCCAGAATTTCCGAAGACCAGCCGCCGCCAAAGCGGGCGTTCAGATTTGCCGTGACGTCGCGGACATCTGCTGAAGCCGTTATGCTCGCGGATTCTAGATCGGCAGCGGTGGCCGGTCGGTGGTCTGTCGACAGCAGGCCCGCCTCGCTCATCTGGCTGGAGAATACCTTGTCGAATTGTGCCTTGTTAGCTTTCAGCAAGTCGTCAAGAGACATTCGGCCGCGTTCCGGATTTTGTTCGTTCATGGCCTAGCCTTGCATGCCTTCGGGGGAGATCATGATATTTAGATAGCGGTCCACATTACCAACATGGCCCGGATGGATAGCTGTTGTCGAATCCGCCTGGGTAACTATCGCGGGACCGACCACGTGATTGCCAGCGCGCAGCAGTTTGCGGTCATATATGTTTGCATTTGCAAAGCCGCCGTTGAAATAGACTTGGTGCCGTTCGAATACAGCACCGGAGGCATCTGGTGATTCCAGTTCAAAACTGGGCAACTGCACTTTTTCCACCTGGCCAGAACCGACGGCACGTAGATTGACCAATTCCACTGGTTGATCTAGGCGGAAGCCATAGAGTCTTTCGTGTGTGGAGGCGAAGCGGGCCTCGAGGTCAGCCAGACCCCCGTTACTCATGCTCTCCGGGTTAACTTGTAGAGCAAATTCATAACCTTGGCGGAAATACCGAACGTCGGCCTGATAGCTTAGTTCTTGGTGTCCCTCCTCTATACCTTCTTCGCGCAGCCAGCCGCGCGCTTCCCGGCCCAAACGTCCATATATCTCTTCTAACTGGCTGCCGTCGGCTTCCCCTACATTGCGCACATAAGTTTGGGCGAATTCGTTTTTCACATCGGAATAAAGGAAGCCCAGAGCAGACAGCACGCCAGGTGTCGGCGGCACGATAACCGGATAGCAATTGCCCAGAATGCCCATGGCGTTGCCATGCAGGGGTCCGGCACCGCCAAAGGCTACCAGGGCAAAATCCCTTGGATCCAAGCCCTTTTGCACGCTGACCAGACGCAGTGCGCCAAACATATTTTCATTGACGATATCCAGAATGCCTTGTGCCGCCTGATACAGATCGAGTCCCAGCCTACGGGCGATTTTGCCGACAGCCTCTTCTGCTGCCTTCAAATCCAGATCCATTTGCCCGCCCAATAAACGGGGTGGCAGACGTCCCAACAGCAGATTCGCATCGGTGACGGTGGGTTGTTCACCGCCCTTGCCGTAACAAGCGGGACCGGGGGCCGCGCCGGCGCTTTCCGGTCCTACGCGCAGAGCGCCCGTCATGGGCACATGAGCGATGGATCCTCCGCCTGCGCCTACGGAATGTACCTCTACTGATGGGATTTTGATGGGGTAATAGCCTAGAGACGTCTGCCGAGAAATTAACGGCTCACCATCCTGGATCAGCGAAACATCCGTTGATGTGCCGCCCATATCAAAGCCCAGGGCATTTTCATATCCAGCCAGATTGGCCAAGAATGCCGCGCCTGAAACACCGCCGGCCGGCCCCGACAATATGGTGTGTACAGGCGAATTCGAGGCTTGCTGGACGGACATCAGTCCGCCGTCCGAGCGGACGATGTTGACATGGGGTGAAAATTGAATGGCCTTCAGTTTGTCCTTAAAACTGTCTAGATAGCGGCGCATCGAAGGGCCCACATAGGCGTTCATCACCGTGACCAAGGTCCGTTCATATTCCCGGAACTCGGGCAGAATATCTGAGGAAAGAGAGATCGAGATTTCCGCGTCAACCTCTTCAATGATGTTGCGTAGGCGCCGTTCATGATCGGGGTTGGCATAGGAATGTAGTAGGGACACGGTAATTGATTCCACGCCAGCGTCGATTAACTCCTGTACCGCTTGGCGGGCCGCGTTTTCATCCAGGGGCGTGATCACATCCCCTTGGGCGCTCATGCGCTCGGAGACGCCGCGGGTAACTTCCAAATCCGCCAATGGATCCGGCTTTTCCATGATCATCCAACCGGCTAGAGGACCTGGCGTCTGACTGCGGGCTAAATGTAGGACCTGCTCGAAATTCTTAGTTACCAGAAGACCTACCTTCGCACCTTTTTCCTCTAAGACAATGTTGGTAGACACGGTGGTGCCGTGCAATAGAGCATTAATCTCGTTTGGTGCAATCTTGGAGGCAGCGATGAGTTCAGAAATGCCAGTCATTATGCCGATGGACTGGTCTTGTGGCGTGGAAGGCGTCTTCAATAAGCGCAACTCACCATTCTGCTCATTGAACAGCAACAGATCCGTGAAGGTGCCGCCGACGTCCACGCCCAAACGGTTACTCATTCTGCCTCCCTATTATTGTTGTCCTGTTTTATACATACGTTTTCCGAATTACGCCCCCGAAATCGACGTGTTTTGGAGTAGTTTTGACAATCCCATTCTTTCGGTTAACATCCTGCCGCATTGGGATCAGTAACAGCGTGGCTGGGGCGGAATGACAGAAGAAAAAATAGGACGGCAGCCAAAATTCTGGATTGGATTGATCGCGCTGATCATTTTGCTGATCTTTCTTTATTTTTATAAGCCGTTTGAGACATATTTGGTGGCTCGCATTCCTGGCATCCATTTTTCTAACGTGGTCTTTTGGTTTGCCTCGTTGGTAGGCATTGTGGGCTATGTGATTGCCCATTGGCAAAATTTTCGTAGTCAGTTTGGCCGTGTTGGAGGCGCACTGAACGTGGAATCCTTGCTGTTTGACAGCTTGCAGGTATCGATACTGGTCGCCGTTATTTTTTGCGCTGGTGGTACGCTTCAAGCGGTGGCCATGCTTGGCGAACACTTGGTGGGCCGAGGTGCTATTGTCGGCGGTGAATTCGGTGAAAAGCTGTTGGCGATTATCCTTATGGTAATTCTGGCTATCTTGTTCTATCTGCTACACCATGTAGTACGCGCTTTTCGCAATGGTTGGACAACCCGCCGTGCTCCTCCCCGCAGCTCAACGTCCTTGACGGAATAAACTGGTCGCTGCAGCTCCGGAACATTACAGGGCTATCGTCCTGAGGTTGCATGCTGATTGCTCCCAGAATTCAGGATTCGGAGACCCCTAACATTGTTGCTTTAGCGGCCGGCCGTTTGGGAGGAGCCCCGTAATCTTCCGTGTTACGGGGCTGATTTCCATTATCAATTTTGGCGTTGTTTTGCAATCAAAGGAATTGTGCTGAAAGGCCCCGAACTCAGGTCTTTTGTGCGATAGCAGTGACAAAAGGAAGGGCCGCATAGAACTGGCCATCATCGATGCGCCGCTGGCATTCCTGTTTTAGTGCCTCGGCCGCCGCTTCGCTGATTAGGCCGCGTTTCACCATGGCATCCGCGCCCATGTTTACCCAAATTGGTCCGGTGCTGATGCCAGCGATATCAACCCGGTTGTGACCCTTGAATATTTTGACGTCAAACTCCTTAGAATTCAGCAAGCCAGGCAATCGGGGGCTGAGCCAACGATCGGTCACATTACCTTCTAGCCACACTTCGACGCAGGTTTGCAGAGGGTCGCCATCGCCAATAGCAACGGAGGTTTTGGAAAAATCGGCGTCGCAAACCGCTAGCTGTCCGTTTGACTTTAACAGGCGTCGGGTTTCGTCCAGGATGGCTGATTGATCGGAAACATGACTCAATAGGGTATGCAAAACAACGATGTCGGCTATACCATCTTCCAAACTGGTCGACTCTCCCCTTCCCACATGAAATTCGAGTTTACGGTTATTGGCGAGCTGATTGGCAGTGGTAACCAACCCCGCGGCCGGCTCCACGCCAATGACACGGTCGACTTGTTCAATTTCAGCGAACCGGCGACAAACTGGCCCCGTACCGCACCCGAGTTCCACCACTACCGCGCCGCCGTTGATAGTCAGGTCACGGATATAACTTTCGAGTATGGCTTGTTGTGCCGGGTCCTTGGCTCGTCCCTCCAGGGAGGTGCCAATCATCTGCAAAACGTGATCTGGTGCCTCCGCCAAGGTTTGAAAAAGGTCGACCATAAATCCATCCAATCAATAATCTATGCTGCCTTTCCGGATGTGGCACCGGGATTGGCTAAACGGTTGAAAGCGGTCAGAGACCGGTTTATTTGGTCTTGATCCATATGTCGTACAATAAAGATTATGCGAGATTGCCGGTTCTCGTTGGGCCAATCAGGCAAATGCGATGGCGGATGGACAATGTGTTGAACACCGTTGATCAGGACTGGTGTGGATACGCCGACAACGTTCAATAGACCCTTGATGCGCAGGACATTATTTCCGTGCCGGTGCAGTAGCATGCTCATCCAAATGCCAAATGCGGTCCAATCAAGTGGTTCGTCGTAGGTTACGGCAAATGATTGCACCTGATCTGCATGATCATGTACCAAGGCGTCGTCACCATCTGCTGCCGCAAGCCATTGTTTCACTTCATGTTGACGTCCTTTTTGATCGTAGAGGTCGTCAATCAAAAGGGAAGCGGGTTGAACGTCGCCGGCTGCAACCCGGATTATCGGGGCAGATTGATTCAAGTGGCGCAATCCGGATTCCAGAGCGAGTTGCTCATCATCCGGCGCCAAGTCTGTCTTTGTCACGATCAACCGGTCGGCCATGGCGACTTGTTTGACGGGTTCTGGGAAGTTCCGAAGTTGTGCAGTGCCATTTACGGCATCAACAGTCGTTATGATCCCTCCCAGGCGGTAATGATGCTGCAGCACGGGTTCCATTAGTATGGTGTAGGCGATGGGGGCTGGATCGGCCAAGCCCGAGGTTTCAATCACTGCGCGTCGGAAATACGGAATCTTGCCGCTTTGCCTATTCGACAATAAATCACGCAGGGCCGCATTTAGATCGCCACGAATCGCGCAACAGACACAGCCGTTATCTAGCAGCAGGGCGTCTTCGGTGACGTTTGTCACCAACTCATGGTCCAGTCCGATGGCGCCAAATTCATTAATCAGAATTGCGGTATCCCGCAAATCAGGCTGGGTCATCAGCCCTTGTAATAGAGTGGTTTTTCCGCTGCCCAGAAAGCCGGTAATGATATTGATTGGAGTTTGCTCTGAATATTTTCCCACGATTAGTATTCGTCCAGACTACGCAATAGATCCTCGTCCAACGGGTCAAAATCCGACCGCGTTAGATTTTTGGTGGCGGCCCACATTTCTGAAAGGTTATTCACTAGGGCTGTGCGTCCAGTGCGTCCGCGCAGAAGATGGCCGCCGGCGGACCAATCACCTAGGTGCAGGCCGTAGTGGCGTAGGATTTGGTTCAGGAGGCGCGTTCGTTGTTGTCTTTCCCGGGCGCGGGTGTGGACCTGTTGCCGGGCTGCGAAAGCCTCAGGCGTGGCAGCGCTATCTGTCCAGTGACCGCGTCCGCCCAGTACGCCGCAGAGTTTACACATGGCCTAGGCCGAGGGTGCCGTCACGCCGATAGTCTGGCGCGGGCACCGTTGTGCGAAATCGTCGGCAATATCGTCAAACGTGGTGAACTTCACCCCCGAATGGGAATTGATGTATTCGATCATACGCTCCAACATTAACAAGACCTGCGGCCGGCCTGAGACGTCTGGGTGGATGGTCATGGTAAATACGGCGTAGTCGTATTCCCGGTAGACCCAATCGAACTGATCTTTCCACAATTCTTCGATGTCCCGAGGATTGACGAAGCCGAAACTGTTGGGTGCCGATTTGATGAACATCATGGGGGGTAAGTCATCCAGATACCAGCTGCCGGGGATGTCAATCAGGTCAGTTTCCCCACCACGGACCAATGGTTTCATCCATTCGTCGGGATGTTTTGCATAGTCGATGGGGGTCCAACTGTCGCCTACACGTACATAAAAGGGGTGAAAGTCGTCGTTCATTAAACTGTGGTCGTACTTGATGCCCCGCGCCAATAAGAGTTCGTTAGTAACGGGGCTGAACTCCCACCACGGTGCCACATAACCGGTGGGTCGGCGGTCAGAAATGCGTTCAATAAGGTCAATGCATTTGTCCATCACCGCGATTTCCTGCTCAGGTGTCATGGCGATGGGGTTTTCATGGGAATAGCCATGCATCCCAATCTCATGACCCGCATCCACCACCAGCTTGCACTGTTCGGGGAAGGTTTCGATGGAATGCCCGGGGATGAACCAGGTGGTGGGAATATCGTAGCGGTCGAATAGCCGGACAAGCCTGGGCACACCCACTTCACCCGCGAATAGACCACGCGAAATGTCGCAAGGGCTGTCCTCGCCCCCATATGACCCCAGCCAACCCGCCACTGCGTCCACGTCGACGCCAAAGGCACAAAAGAGCTCTTTCTTGCCAGACGTACCCGCCCTTGGCCCCGTATGCCCAAGAGGCGAAACGCCAGCGCTTGGCGTCAGCAGTGGACGGGGGCGATAGCGTTCATTTGGCCGGGTTGGTCTTCCAGTATAGCTGGGGCTCATTTGACATCC
This sequence comes from uncultured Rhodospirillaceae bacterium, assembly GCA_964507245.1. GTDB lineage: Bacteria > Pseudomonadota > Alphaproteobacteria. The sequence goes on along the minus strand of CAZDQC010000093.1, from coordinate 5,309 downwards.
TCTCCCACACAGACATTTGGCGTGGTCAGTTTTCACTGACCGGCGGCTGACGACAAGGAAAAATTTACAATGGGCACGTTTACAGAAATTTGGATTGGCCTGAACCCATTAAATGGCCTTTCCGGGCTAAAGCGAACAATGCATTTAGCCTGATTTTATGCTGCGGAGTATGGTTGCTCACGATCTGTGGTGCGATTACCTTATTGTCAACATATGTAATAACCGACAGGAGAGGCTTGGCCATGGCGGACATCGGCACAACCTTTGATTATGAGGCGGCACGGGCAAATTTTAAATTAGATGTGCCAGCGAACTTTAATTTTGCCTTTGATGTGCTAGCGAAGCAGGCGGTATCGGAGGACAAGACGGCTCTTATTGCCGTGGCTACCGATGGCGAAACTGCTGAGGAACACAGCTATGCCAGTCTGGAGAAGGTTTCAAACCAATTCGCCAATGTTTTACAGGATTTGGGTACGCAAAAAGGAGACTTCGCCTTTGTCATGATTACCCGCATTCCGGCCTTCTATCACGTATTATTCGGTTGCATGAAAGCGGGCGTGGTGGCAATGCCAGGCACGAATTTATTGACAGCACACGATATCGAATACCGGATCAACCGATCTGGCGCCAAGATTGTCATAGTGACAGCGGAGCACGCGGCGAAGGTGGAGGCTGTGAGGGACAAATGTCCTACGCTGGAGCACTTGATCATAATCGGGGCGGAACGGGAGGGCTGGACCTGCAAGGAAACTGCGTGCAGCGCGGCGTCAGACCAATTCGACCGCACAAAAGTAGCACCCACGAAATCTGACGATCTGATGCTGATTTATTTTACCTCTGGCACAACTTCGATGCCGAAGATGGTAGCCCGCGACCATGCCTATGGGCTGGCCCATACGATCACCTGCAACTATTGGCAGGGGCTGCGCCGGGACGACATCCATTGGACCTTGACGGACACGGGTTGGGCCAAGGCTGCCTGGGGCATTATTTTCCCGCCCATCATCGCGGGTGCTTCGATCATGCTATACGACGCACCCGGTTTTGACGCGGAAATGCATCTGAAGCTGATTGAGAAATTTAAAGTGACGACGTTTTGCGCTCCGCCCACAGTCTATCGCGTCTTTGCTACCCTGGATATCTCTGGCTATGACCTAAGTTCGGTCCGTCATTGCATCGGCGCGGGGGAGCCCCTGAACCCTGAGGCCATGCGTAGCTGGAAAGCGGCCACGGGTTGTGACATCCATGACGGCTACGGCCAGACTGAGACCGTGAATATAGTTGCCAACTTTCCCGGCATGGAAATTCGCCCTGGCTCCATGGGCAAGCCCGTGCCTGGCATCGAAATCGGTATAATTGACGACGATGGTAATGTGGTCGATGACAATACAGTAGGTCATATCGCGGTGAAAATCACAGACCCCTATCCGCCAGGCCTGTTCGACGGCTATTTCGAGGATCCAGAGGCCACCGCCAAATCGTTTCGCAACGGATGGTATTACACGGGTGATACGGCAACGCGGGATGCTGACGGTTATATCTGGTTTGTTGGCCGCTCTGACGACATCATCTCCTCGGCAGGCTACCGCATCAGTCCCTTCGAGGTAGAAAGCGCTTTGGTAGAACATCCCGGCGTCATGGAATCTGCTGTCGTGGGAAAACCAGATGAGATGCGCGGCGAAATTGTCAAGGCCTTCGTCGTGCTATCGGAGGGGTTCGATCCGTCGGAAGATCTGGTGGTGGAGATCCAGGATTTCGTGAAACAGCAGACGGCACCATACAAATATCCGCGAGAAATTGAATTCAGAGAAGCCCTGCCAAAAACTATCTCGGGCAAAATCCGCCGCGTGGAACTGCGGGCGGAGGAAGGCGGTTAGCCCCAGAGCTCCATATGCTGAGAGATGGCCTTGTGGCGAATCTCGCTGGTGCTGACGCTAGGTGATTGTGTGGACATCCGGTGTTCGCGCTAGTCTTCAACGTGGCTGCAAGCCGATAGGACCATAGCTAATTCGACTAACAGGTGCGGAGGCGGCTACTTACATTTCCAATACGGCTTTGGCAATAATGTTGCGCTGGATTTCGTTGCTGCCGCCATAGATGGTCGCAGCCCGGCGAAGCAGATGTTCTTGCATCAGGCCCACACCATGTTCCGGTCCGATGGAAGGCTCGTTACGCTTTATATCCTGGGCGTCGGTGGGGAAGGGAGCGGCATAATTACCGATCACTTCGATCATCAATTCATTTAAGGTCTGTTCTACTTGGGTGCCGCCAATTTTCAAGGTTGATGCCTCGGGCCCTGGTGGTTGTCCGGCTTTTTCCTGTGCCAAAATGCGCATCTGGGTGAATTCCACCGCCTTCAGTGAGACTTCCGCCTGGCCAATGCGGGCTAGGAAGTCTGGGTTGTCCAGCATACTTTTACCATCGCTGGTCCGTTCCAAGGCGGCAACAGCTTTCAAACGCTCCACCTTACGTTTGGACTTCCCGACACCAGCAATGCCAGTACGTTCATGGCCCAGCAGAAATTTGGCATATGTCCAGCCCTTGTTTTCCTCGCCAATCCGGTTGGTGATAGGAACTCGGACATTGTCGAAGAACACCTCGTTCAGATAATGATGGCCGTCGATGGAGATAATTGGTTTGACGGCGATGCCTGGCGTGGTCATGTCAATCAAAGTAAAAGAGATTCCCTCCTGCGGCTTGCAATCCGGGTCCGTGCGGGTAAGGCAGAACATAAAATCCGCATGATGGGCGTGAGAAGTCCAAATTTTGTGGCCGTTGATGACGTATTCGTCACCATCCCGCACAGCGCGGGTGGATAGCGACGCAAGGTCCGAACCGGATCCTGGCTCTGAATAACCCTGACACCAGAATTTCTCTCCCCGAATTATAGGGTTCAAATGCTGTTCCTTTTGTTCGTCGGTGCCAAAGGCGCAAATCACCGGCCCTACCATGCCGATGCCGAAGGGGCTCTGCCGGGGGCAACCGGCTGCCTGGTATTCCGAATCGTAAATGTATTTCTGCATGGCAGTCCAGCCGGTCCCACCATATTCAACGGGCCAATTTGGTGCCCCCCAGCCCTGTTCATACAATGATTGTTGCCAGCGACGGGTGTGTTCCTTGGTCACATAGGACGGCGCGACCTGTACACGGTCCTTTATCTCCCGGGGTAAACTAGTGGTGAGAAAATTACGCACCTGATCCTGAAATGCCAATTCCTCGGCATTAAGAACCAAATCCATGACGGCATCCTTCCTACGACGAAAACATAATTGTTGCCGTCAACATAGCCGAAAACCACTGAGCATTGAAAACGAGAATAGCTCCTTACCGTTATTTGCTCTTCTTGTAGCCGCTTCTAGCCGAATTGGATGGCCAATAACAAAAATATTGTTTGGAACGCCCTCGCTCCATTTGTCCTCAGGTAGAAGAGTTGGTGGCCGTGCGCCATAGTGCACTGCCTAGATATCTCTGATAAAGTGCCTACTGCTCGCGATCATCATCTTGTCATCATAGCAAAGGCATTTGGCATGATGGTGGTTCGGTTCGAGTGTCAATTCGGGGGCGACGTAGCAGGGGAAATAATCTAGTTGATGCGACAGGCGGTAGCAGTAGAATTGCTGCTCTGAAGGAGGCGGAATATGGCTGATTGGGAACGCGAAACGCGGGCGGACTACGAAAGTAAGGGATTTGCCGTCTCGTCGGGTTTCGGCAAAAAACCGGCGCTTTTGGTGGTGGACTTCATAATCGGCTTTACTGATCCTAGCACGCCTCTGGGCGGCGATTTTTCTTCGCAATTGGCAGTAACGGCGCGATTGCAAACGGCGTTCCGTAAGTCAGGTCTGCCAATCGTTTATACCACCGTCGAATACAAGCAAGATCTGTCCGACGGCGGTGTTTTTGTAAAGAAAGTGCCTTCGCTCGGTATATTGCGCAAGGGCTCGCCCAACTGCGCTGTGGACGAGCGGATTAGGCCTTTGCCAGGGGAATTGATCATCTCCAAGAATTATGCTTCGTCATTTTTCGGCACCGATCTGGACAGTTATTTGCGCGGCCAAAACGTTGACACATTGGTAATTACCGGATGCACCACGTCTGGATGCGTGAGGGCATCTGCAGTGGATTCCTTGCAATATGCTTACTACACAATCGTCGTGCGGGATGGTGTGGGTGACCGGGCGGAGGGGCCGCACGAGGCGAACCTGTTCGATATAGATGCTAAATATGGCGATGTCATCTCAGGTGATGAGGTGCTCAAATATCTGCGTGGATCCGCAGAATCGGGCTTTTCAAGCGGCACGCGAGAAGATTTCGAAGCTTGGTGGAACGAGGGGCGCAAGGCTCTGGCCTGACGAGGAGAAGATGGCTAGAGACAATCATTCAGATCTTTCATCTGCTTTCAATAGCATGCTGGACATCACTCGTCAGCGTCTGAACGAGTTACAGGGCCGGCCTACAAGCGCCCAGAAGACTGAGCGGCCAGTGACGCGTTCCGCGCCCGAACCGGCGTCAACTGAGACATCGGCGGCGCGGGCGCGGCGCTCCGCCTTGGTCGACGGCAAGGCATTCACTTTTGAATTCTAAGGCCGCCGTAACAATGAAGGAGAGAGCTTTATGGCGTTACCAAAGGTGGGAGATTTGGCTCCAGCCTTCTCCATGCGCAACCAGCAGGGGGCAGTGACCACATTGGAACAGCACAAGGGGCACTACGTGGTTTTATGGTGGTATCCCAAGGCCGATACGCCTGGCTGAACCATTGAAGGCAAGGGGTTCCGTGATCGAATCCAAGACTTCACAGCTAAGAATGCGGTAATTCTCGGTGCGTCTTTTGATAAACCCGAGGCAAACCGTGCATTTCAGGAAAAATTCAATTTTCCCTATGATTTGTTGAGCGACCCTGATCAGGTTGCGGGCATGGCCTATGGGGTGATCCAAGAAGAGAAACCCTATCCGGCCCGCTTCAGCTTCTTGATCGATCCGGAGGGAAAGATAGCTAAGGTTTACAATACCGTGGTTCCGGCGGAGCATCCCGACGAGGTGTTGGCCGACCTGGGCTAGACTTGTCGCGCTTTGGAGGGTAATGCGGGGTCAAGTTTTGAATCTTGCGAAAAGACAAGAGACAAGACCTGACCCCTTTGCCTTTTCTCCCGCGGGGGCACTCTGGATTTATGGGGTCTAACCCATTGTATTTTAAATGGAAATTCTAATGGACCAAGTCGTCCAAATTGGTCAGGGTACCTTGGGCCACGGCTTGGACCATATGTTGGATTTCCTTGCCGAGCGCCTCAGCGATCCCACATCACCACATAATT
>CAZDQC010000092.1:0-13938 GCA_964507245.1 uncultured Rhodospirillaceae bacterium | reverse complement strand
CGGGAATTTGCCGAATGCGATCCTTGTGGCGCTTGCGGAGAGAGTTAAGAACCCCCGGCACATCAATCACCATTTCGTCCAATTTAAAATATGTGCCGGTGTTATCCGTTGGCAAAATTACTGGCCGATTTTTGGGAAGTACTTCTCGCATGCGACTACGCATGATTTTTTTCGAGAATGCTGATAGTAGTTTCCCACCTGGCTGTGGCGGAACCCACATCCCCATGGTTTCGGCCAAAAGCGGCACCTGGGTGAGATCGGGGCCCTGGCGGCCACTTAGGCTAGCGCGCCAACAGTCGGGCATATGGGCCAGATCGGATACAGCAGTTTCGAGGCCCATGCCAAAGGTGTATTTGGCACCCCCATGGATGATGCCTTGGGACGCAATGGTTTGCCCTTGACCCAATGCAGCTTTATTCAGAATAAGCGCTTCGATACCGGTCCGTTGCAGAATATCCAAAAGCCACAGGCCAGCAATACCGCCGCCCAGGATAACCACATCAATCTGGGCAGTCATGGGAACGGCTATTATTCACGGTTGGCGACCATGCGTGATATAACGGCGGTGGAGCTATGACCATCAACGAATTTCGCTAGTTTCACTTTGCCGCCATAGGCTTGAACAATATCGCCACCAATGACATCATCCAGTTCATAGTCACCACCTTTGATTAGGATATCAGGCTGAAATTGCCGCAATAGTGTAATGGGAGTGTCGTCCGCAAATATTACCACGCGGTCTACTGTCGCTAGCGACGCTAAAACCAAGGCACGAGCAGCTTCGGCTTGTATGGGGCGTCCCTCGCCCTTTTTCAGTCGACGGACCGAGGAATCATCGTTTATCGCCACGATAAGTCGATCACACTGCATCTTCGCCTCGTTCAGAAGCGAGATATGTCCCGGATGCAACAAATCGAAACAGCCGTTAGTAAAGCCTACTCTCAGACCCTGGGCTCGCCATCGTTCTACGTCGGCTTGTAGGGCGCTAGCGGAGACCAATTTTTTTTCCGAGCGGTTCAATTCCTCAGCCTTCACGGCGCTTGCCAATTCATCTTGGCTGACTGCTGCCGTCCCCACTTTGCCGACGACAAGACCCGCCGCCAGATTTGCGAGGTAGGCGGCCCGATCTGGTGGTGCACCGATGACAAGAGACAGGGCAAATATTGCAACGACCGTATCCCCGGCACCGGAGACGTCAAATACCTCGGGCGCCCGCGTTGGTAGATGAACTGCGGCTCCTTCACTTGGGATTAGACTTAATCCTTGTTCCGAACGGCTGACTAGCATGGCCCCAATGTCGTGGCGATCCATGACTGCGTTGGCCGCTAGGGCAATCTGCTGGTCGTTGTCGCATGGCATCCCGGTGGCAGCAGCCAGTTCAGTGCAGTTTGGTTTTAGAAAATCAATGCCGCCATAGGCCGTCAGATCTCTTCGTTTTGGATCCGCAATTATAGGGACGCCGATAGCCCGGGCGCAGTCGATCGCCCCGCGTATCATCTGGTCGCTCAGTACACCCTTGCCGTAATCGGACAGGACGAGGATATGCCCACGTTTCAAGACGCTTTCCAGTCTCGACAGTAGGATTTCACAGGCCGCCGCGGAAATGTCCTCTGTGGTCTCGTGATCGGCCCGCAACATTTGTTGGCCAGCAGCGATATATCGGGTTTTCAAGGTGGTCGTCCGTGCCGGCTCTACCACTAATTCGGCTTGAACGTTTTGCATGCCTGCGATGAGACTCTTAACGTCATCTCCAGCATCATCTTCGCCATGGGTGGCCAAAAGCTGGGCCTTTCCGCCCGCAGCGCTCACGTTTCGAGCTACGTTTCCCACTCCGCCCAACATTGTCTCTTCGCGCTGAATTTGGATAACGGGAATTGGTGCCTCGGGTGAGATACGATCGATGGCACCATAAATATATTGGTCCAACATTAAATCCCCCAGGCAGACGACTCGCCCACGGTGAAATTGATCCAATAGCCCTATCAATGTCGGACTGTCGTTCATATTGTTATTTTGCCCCCTCGATAGACTATCGGGTACACCAATCAGCCTTGAAATTCCAGCTGAGCTTTTAGTTTTATCTGATTTTGTCCTGTGCAAATAACCACGCCCATTTGGCGCCAATCACTGACCATGCACTATATCTTTGGCCCAATTTGTCTCGGGACAAATTTTCATACCGTTATCGCAGGTAATTGTAGCTACTAGAACGTCCAGGCCGGCGCCGATAATGTAGGCTTAGTGAACCAGGGTCGGTGCCCGTTGAGGCGATTGTTCGGATGTGTATTAAATTTTGATGAAGAACAATAACCTGATTAAAAAAAGTCACAGCTATACGAAATTACAATATGAACCGTCATTTTAAGGCTTGGGGGTGTGCGTTAGGAATTTTTCTAGAATTTCCCGCGCGGCGGCGGACGGCGTAATTTCCTGCTTGCTTACCTGCTCTTCCCGCGCAGCAATCAATGGTGCGATATCGGAATCGGATTTTATGGCCGCCATAAGATCGTCCTGGATCTCCTCCCAAAGCCAACGACGTGCCTGCGCAGCTCGGTTATATTGCGGATCCGACTGTGCTCCCATAATTTTTTGAAAATCCTGAACCCGTTGCCAGATTTCGGGCAGCCCCATGCCTTGTAAGGCAGACGCCATCAAGACCTCAACCTTCCACCAAGACATCCGCGGCCGCATCAGGTGGAGCGCATTTTGGTATTCAGATGCTGCATTGTCGGCAGCTTTGGCTAAGGCACCATCTGCTTTGTTCACCACCAATAAATCGGCAAGTTCCATGATGCCGCGCTTAATGCCTTGTAATTCATCGCCGCCGCCTGGAGCCACCAACAGTAAGAACATATCGACCATGTCGGCCACAGCATACTCAGACTGACCTACGCCCACGGTCTCTACAATGGTGACGTCAAAACCGGCGGCTTCTACTAAAGTCATGGCTTCCCGGGTTCGACGCGCCACACCACCAAGAGAGCGGCCTGCCGGAGTTGGACGAATAAAGGCGTTGGGATCTCTGGACAGGACCTCCATACGTGTTTTATCCCCAAGAATTGAGCCGCCCGAACGAGAGGAGGTAGGGTCAACGGCCAGCACGGCGACCCTGCGTCCAAGGGCTGTAAGGTGGTTCCCGAAAGCTTCTATGAATGTTGATTTTCCCACACCCGGCGCTCCGGTGATTCCAAGACGGATCGACGGCATATCGGGAACAGGTAAGGTGGCCAATAGCGCTTCCGCCTGGGCCCGATGATCGGAACGGGTCGATTCCGCCAACGTGATCGCTCTAGCCAGGGCGCGACGGTCCTGGGATAGCACAGCCTCTGCCAGAGCAGAAATATCAAAATTCTTGACCATCCTGCGGGCACAATAGCGAAGCTCGCCATCTGGGCCAAGCAATCCTCAAGAATTACGAAAGAATACTTATTGGGAGGAGCAAGATTTTCTCCAAGGCAACGGGCGATCGGATACACAATTGTCCTGCCCGCCGAAATCGCCCTGGTGACGATTGGACTCAGAAAATGAGGACGTCAAATTTCCAAATCGACTAAATCAATTCTCTATGCTTCGTAGCCGGCTTCAGATCTGGCAGGATCGACATGAATTCAGTGCAGAGACAGTCTCGAAACTTAACAAACCTGGGCTTTCTACAACCTATTGGGCTAAGTATCCCTAAATTCATCTCCATCAATTAATTGCCTATGCTATTGGCCAGACAATCAATTTTGAATATTCCATTCGATCTCTTTGTTTTTCATTGGCGATTATTACACTTGACCTAAGGGGCCAGTGTGCCTAAAAAACGCCGCTCTGCTGGCATTTCCGCTGGCGGCTCCACGAGAAAGATTGAGTGATGGCGCGACGTTGTGAACTTACGGGAAAAGGCGTTTTGACAGGCAACAACGTCTCACATGCTCATAATAAGACACGGCGGCGGTTTATGCCAAATGTGCAGGAAATGGCCCTGCATTCGGAAACCCTCGGTCGGGCTGTGAGGTTTAAGGTATGTGTGAGTGCCTTGCGCACAATCGAGAAAAAGGGTGGTTTGGACGCCTATCTGTCGGATGCTATGGACAGCCAATTGTCGCTTAAGGCGCGCCGAGTCAAACGTGCTGTTGCGAAGGTGGGGGCTCAAGCCGCGGCCTAATAAATCTGACCTATCCCGGCAGCCGGAATTGTAGCAGCAGCGTGCGCTGCAACGGGTTGAAATTGTCGTCCGACAGAATATAGATTATTGTACCGCCCCGCTTGTCCGGAAAAACGGCCAGTCCTTCGAAATTGTCAACTGTGTAGGGTGGCACCAATTTTGCTAACTCCACACCTAACATGCGCGCACCCGGCTTGACTTGCCGCGCCGGGATAAGTGACAGTCGCATGCCTGGACCGCCTGCTACGGTATAGCGACGTTGCAGCAGCAGAACATCCCCATTTGGCAGGGTGGCAAAATCAGTGGGGCGGAACAATCCGTAGCCAGTCCAATAAATATTGCCAAGGCTTATCCCATTGTGGTCGAGAAGCCAGCCTATATAGTCGCCCTCGTTATTGCCCTTGGTCCGATAATTCTCTGTCAAAACGAGGATTCGTCCATCGGGTAGGGGGGCCATGGATTCAATACCGCCATTTCGAGGGGCTTTTTCGATGCCGGGCGGCACAGAAAACAAACTTGGCCGGGCCTTCAACCCTTTATACTGCAACATCCGGTGGCGTATTTCAAAGCTAACTAGAAAGCTGCCGTCCATGAGGCGCTCGATGGCCTCGGCATCCTGGTCCCGCTTGTCGAGTCGCTTTGTTAGATATTCGCCGTTCACCCCCCGCAACCGATGCGAGCTGATAATGTCTAACCCAGTCAGCTGGCCGACTTTACCGCGGACGAACATAGCCTGTAGCACATCGCCATGATCGGTCAGGGCAATCAGTCCATCGCCCTTGGGCATCAAAACAAAGCCCGACAGTCCACCGAAAGCTGGCGCCTTGCTGCTGATGGCCAAACCTCCTTGATACTGCAATAAACCTAGGTCGGTTTTAGCAGGCATTTCAGGGTTCAAATGAATTTCTTCAACAGAAATTTGAAATAGGCCAACCTTCGGTTCGACCGGTCCGGTCAAACTACGTAACTCGCATCCCATGAGTTCTAGGCCGAACAAGGCTACGATCAATGGAAGCAGCTTCAGGCTGAACGCCTTGCAGTCCAGCAATCAAGCAACCCGACGGGACGATTCGACGTTGCGGTCCGTGTCTTCATCAAACAATTCTGCCAATTTGTCCATCAAGGCGCCGCCTAATTGTTCGGCGTCCACGATGGTAACGGCCCGCTGATAATACCTCGTGACGTCGTGGCCGATACCAATAGCGATCAACTCTACCGGCGATTGGTTTTCGATCCAGCCAATAGCGCCGCGCAGGTGTTTTTCCAGATAGTTGCCGGTGTTGACAGACAGCGTGGAATCATCGACTGGTGCACCGTCTGAAATCACCATAAGTATACGACGTTGTTCCGGACGATAGACTAGGCGGTTGTGAGCCCAAATTAGCGCCTCACCGTCTATGTTTTCTTTCAACAACCCTTCGCGCATCATCAGGCCCAGGCCACGGCGAGCGCGCCTCCAAGGAGCATCCGCGCCCTTGTAAATGATATGGCGGAGATCATTAAGGCGGCCGGGTGCGGCAGGCTTGCCTTCGCGCAACCATTTTTCCCGGCTTTGCCCGCCTTTCCAGGCCCGAGTGGTAAAACCAAGGATTTCGACCTTCACATTACAGCGTTCTAGGGTGCGGGCGAGGATATCGGCGCACATAGCTGCAACAGTGATGGGCCTTCCCCGCATCGAGCCCGAATTGTCTATCAGCAGAGTGACAACCGTGTCACGGAAATCCATGTCCCGCTCCAACTTGAACGATAAAGGCAACAGCGGGTTAGTCACCACGCGGGCTAGTTTACCCGCGTCTAGCATGCCTTCCTCTAGATCGAATTCCCAACTACGGTTCTGCTTCGCCAACAGCCGTCGCTGCAAACGGTTAGCCAGACGGGCAACGACACCCTGCATGTTAGATAGCTGTTGATCGAGATAAGCCCGCAGACGACCGAGTTCCTCGGCGTCGCAAAGTTCGGTGGCGTCGATGATTTCATCGAATTCGTCCGTGTAAGAGCGATAGGGCGGCTCGTTCGGGTTATCAGGCAGCATATCACCCGGTCGCCATTGCCGCCGGCCGCGTCCCGGTTCCTCAGAGCCAGACATGGCGTCAGCATCTTCGGCTTCCATTTCTGATTCCGCTTCCGAGTCACCGTCGGCTGAACCATCCTGCGAGTCCGTTCCTTCTGGATCGCTGCCATCATCAGCATCGCCTTCGCCACCTTCACCTTCGCCCTCGCCGTCGGCCATCTCTTCTTCGTTGTCGGAGTTATCCTCCAGGTCATCCGATTCTGTGCCGTCCTCCTCACCCAAATCAAGATCAGCGATTAATTTGCGGGTCAGTTTGGCGAATGCATTCTGGTCCGTGATGTTGCCAGTCAGGTTGCGCAGTTCTTCACCGGCATTTTTCTCAATCCACGGACGAATATGTTCAACCATAGGCTTGGCTGTGGCTGGTGGTTCTTTGCCCGTTAATTGTTCGCGCACCAGCATGCTCACGACTTCCGGCAGCAAAGCCTCGCCTGGATCTTTCACTGAGGCGTATCCTCGCGCCCGGCAGCGTTCTTCGAGCATGGCGTCCAGATTTCCCGAAACACCCTTCATACGGTTTGACCCGATAGATTCCACGCGCGCCTGCTCGGCTGCTTCGAATACGGCGCGGGCGGTCGCGCCCTTTGGTTGGTTCAGGGCATGCAGGCGGTTGTCGTGATGCCGCTGCCATAGTGCAAGGGCATCACCGCTTCCACGTACGTGCGCTATTTCCTCGCGCCCCAATTCGCGGCTCGGTGTTGGCAGACGGTTCCGACTAGCGCCTGTGGCGGTGCCTTCGGCACCGAAATTGACGGACATTTCACCATCGCGTGCGATTGCACGTACAGCCGCAGTGACGGCACGTTTGAAAGGTTCTACTGGATTTTCTGGCTTCAACATCGCCAAGAGTTCACCTCAGTTGAATATTGGCCACGGACTCTGGCAACTCGTGACCGAAACAACGTTGGTAATATTCCGCCACTACGGGTCGTTCCATTTCGTCACAACGGTTCAGGAAGCTGAGGCGAAACGCAAAAGCGATGTCGTCGAAGATACGGGCATTGTCGGCCCAGGTAATCACTGTGCGCGGCGACATGACGGTGGAGATGTCACCATTCATAAAGCCGGAGCGAGTCAGATCCGCGACCGAGACCATGGAATTGATATTCTTTTGGCCGTGATCATCGGCCCAATCAGGCACTTTGGCGGTGACAATGCCCACTTCATCGTCATGTGATAGGTAATTCAAGGTGGAGACGATGCTCCATCGGTCCATCTGACCTTGATTAATTTGCTGGGTACCGTGATACAACCCCGTGGTATCCCCTAGGCCTACGGTATTTGTCGTAGAAAACAGGCGGAAATAAGGGTGTGGTTTGATTACCTTGTTCTGGTCTAGCAAGGTCATCTTGCCGTCAGCCTCCAGTATGCGTTGGATGACGAACATCACGTCCGGTCGGCCCGCGTCATATTCATCAAACACCAGGGCGCATGGGTGTTGCAGGGCCCAAGGCAGAATACCTTCACGGAATTCCGTCACTTGCTTTCCGTCGCGTAGAATAATGGCGTCCTTCCCCAGCAAATCGATCCGGCTGATATGACTGTCCAAATTGACCCGCACGCACGGCCAGTTGAGGCGCGCGGCGGCCTGTTCGATGTGTGTGGATTTCCCCGTGCCATGATATCCCTGGATCATAACGCGGCGGTTATAGGCGAAGCCAGCCAGGATGGCCATGGTTGTTTCGTGATCAAACTGGTAAGCGTCGTCCACATCCGGCACCAGTTTGGAATCTTGCGAGAAAGCCGGCACCTCCATGTCACTATCCAATCCGAAGGTCTGGCGTACACTCAGCGAAATATCCGGCTGGTCAAGAGAGGGGGCCGATGACTCGTCGGCGGTGGCAGTCAGCGTCATGTTGGGAGATCCTGTCGCTTGGTCTAAATTATGTGTCCTGATGGCAAGTAAAGCGAGAAACGAGGTTCGTGAAATTTTTCCAAAACTAGCCTTGTGGTAGATTCGAAGACATCAAACTCCTGTACGCTTCGTTAATTGATTTGAAGCGTTCTTCGGCTCGTTTATCACCGCCATTTGCGTCGGGGTGAAAACGTTTTACCAGTTGCTTATAACGCATTTTGATGTCTTGCAAGTTCGCCGTTTCATCCAGATCCAACTCGGCCAGATCCCGGCGTTGTTGTTTTGTGCGCCGGGGCGCGAATTTTTTGGAAATTGGTTGGCCATCAGGTTCTTCGAACAGGCTGTGGTGATCCTGCACACGGCCATCTGCCCAAGCCTTGTAACCTCGCTCCCCCAGCTTCCAGGTGGGCCGATGTCCCGTTACGTCATCGGTCCTGAATTTTTCAATTTCTTCTTGGTCCATGCCCTGGAAATAGTCCCAGCTTCGATTATATGCAGACGCATGCTGGAGACAGAACCAAAAGTATTCATCTAATTTGGCGTTTGATTTCGGCGCACGATGGTCCGCTTCCGCCATGCATCCGGCAAAGTCACAGACTCGTTCAGGCCGGGCCGCTGGGTCATCCACGCTGGTCGTTGACACTGGTATATAATTTTTTGTTCTGGCCACTGATCGAGTATGCTGATATTGCGCGCGGTGTCCAATATCGTCTGCACCCGGCGCCTTGTCTAGATAATCAATCAAATTATGGAGACCAACATATGTCAGTTGCAGCGAATATTGAAGCAAAATTGCGGGCAGCCCTTGATCCAACTCACCTGGAAATTGAAGATCAATCTCATCTTCATTCAGGTCATGCCGGCGCACGCGAAAGCGGCGAGAGCCATTTCGCGGTAGTCATAGTTTCTGACTATTTTCGAGATATGACGCGTTTAGCCCGGCAGCGTTTGGTGAACGAAACCCTAGCGGACGAATTGGCGGGCCCGGTCCATGCCCTGTCTATACGTGCGGTGACTTTGGCGGAGACCTCGTGAACACAACCTGACCGGTACTTGCAAAAAAGTTGTATCAAATATAGGTCCAACATAAAGAATGATTTTTGGTAATTTAGTGTATACGTGAATTTTGGGAAACTATTTTCGCCAATTCGAGGATGGATTTATGTGCCTGGCATAGGCGCAGTAGGGACGAAGGTCAGGCGGGTGGTGAGCAACGCAAAATTGGGCTAGCGAGCGGCGCACATCGTTCGAATTGGAACTATATATTTGGGTTGCAATGATCGAAGTTTTCTGCCGCCCCTAAATAATATTTAATCAGGCTTGTGCGGGGTTTTTTGCGCCAGCATGGGGTAGTAAGTCTGGGAGATCCAACTGGCACAAAATCAAGGTAGGGTGTTTGTGTCTCCGTATTGAATATTTTCCGCGCCAGTGCCAGCTAACCAGAAGCCAGGTTAGAAGTGATGGCTAATTCACTTGTCCTGGGGGGCGGATGCGTACGGCGGTAACCTGGTTACGTAGTCGGCGTATTACTTCGAAATTGAAACCGTCTAACTCAAAATGTTCACCGACATCTGGAATATGCCGCGCAGTATGTATCACGAGCCCGGCGATCGTGGCAGCGTCATCCTCTGGTAGATCCCAATCAAAATCACGATTCAGGTCCCGGATGGTGACGACGCCGTCGACTATATAGCTGCCTCCAGCTTCGCGCCGCACTGCAATGGATCGGCTAATATCATGTTCGTCTCTAATTTCGCCCACGATCTCCTCAAGTATGTCTTCCAAGGTCACCATGCCCATTAAGGCACCATACTCATCCACGACCAAGGCGAAATGCTCTCGTCTGGCACGGAAGGCATTCAACTGCTCAATCAACGTCGTGGTTTCGGGCACGAACCATGGTCTCCGACACAGGCTATGCAAGCTGGGTGCGCCGGCGGTACCGTTTTGCGCGACGCTGATGGCGCGCAACAAATCCTTCGCATGCAAAATTCCAACGATATTGTCCATGTCGCCTTGCCACAAGGGCACACGGCTAAAAGGTGTAGCCAACAATTTTTCGGCGATGTCATTGGCAGGGCGGTCGGCATCCATAATGATCATGTTTTTGCGGTGTACCATGATCTCGGACACTTCAACATCGGATAGATCTAGAATGCCGTCCAACATGTCCTTGTCACGCTTTACCATCGCGCCATCGAGGGCGTGCAGGGCAAGGGCTCCACGCAGTTCCTCAGATGCGTCGGAGGTCTCTTTCCGGCTGCGCATGCGGACGCCGCACAACGCTAATATGCTTCGTACGATCATCTGAATTAGATCTGCCGCCGGTCCCAAGGCCATGACGATGGGACTGAATATTGGGACAGCCGCTAAGGCCGTACGGTTAGGTCGATTCAAAGCATAGGTCTTGGGCAGGACTTCCGAAAAAACAACGACCATCCCCGTCATGATAGCCGTCGCATAAGCCACGCCGGCTTTGCCAAAAAAGGTGATCAGCACGGAAGTGGCCATCGCTGAGGCTAAAATATTGACCAAATTATTACCCAGTAGAATTGCACCGATCAGGCGTTCGGGGCGGTCAATCATCTGGTTTACCTTACCGGCACGGCGCAGGCCGCGGCGTTCTAATTGGTGCATGCGGGCCCGTGAAACGGCGGTCAGCGCTGTTTCTGAACCTGAGAAAATGGCAGATAGCACCAGCAGGACCAAGACGCCAACAATGGAGAATACCAACTCGCCATCCATGGTACTATCACTCCTTATCTAATCGGTCGAAGCAACAGTGCCCAACTGCAGTATGGTTTTTAGCATCCTTGTAACGGCGTCTTCCGCTACATTATTTTTGATGAAAGCCTTGCCGATGCCGCGCGCCAAAATAAACGTAAGGCGACCGTCAGTTACTTTCTTATCCTGCCGCATATGTTGCATTATGATTTCTGGCGTAAGCGTTTTTAGTTCAATTTGATCAACGGTCGCAGGCAGACCGGTAGAGATCAGATGGCGCTTCAAACGATCAGTCTCCTGTAGAGGACAGAGGCCTAGCTCGCTAGACAAGGCAAATGCCATGTGCAGCCCAATAGCAACCGCTTCCCCATGCAATAATCGGCCATCATAGCCGCTTTCTGCCTCCAAGGCATGGGCAAAGGTATGTCCAAGATTCAACAGTGCCCGGTCACCGCCCTCCTGTTCATCGCGGGTCACAATGGCGGCCTTCGATCGGCATGAGGCTGCGATAGCATGGCACAACGCGGTTCGATTCCCGGAGAGAACGTCACTGCCATGCTCCTCTAGCCATTCAAAGAAAGGAAAATCATCGATTAACCCGTATTTGACTATTTCACCATAGCCGGCCCGCAACTCGCGGGTGGGCAAGGTATCCAGAGTAGCAACATCGGAAAGCACCATTAAGGGTTGGTAGAAGGCGCCGATCAGGTTTTTGCCCTGCGCGGCGTTAATTGCGGTCTTCCCACCGACAGAACTGTCTACCTGGGCCAGCAGGGTAGTCGGCACTTGGATGAGATTAACGCCTCTGTGTAGGATAGCAGCTGCGAATCCTGCTAGATCGCCAACCACGCCCCCGCCCAAGGCCAAAATGGTATCTTTGCGCTCGACCCGCAGGTCCAGTAAGCTATTCAGGACACTCTGCAACTGGACGAAATTTTTTGTCGCTTCGCCTGAGGGAACGACAATGACATCATTCTGAATACCAGCGCCATCCAAGGACGCACGCAGTGGCGCCAAATGAAGGCTGGAGACGTTTTTATCCGTGATAATCACGACCCTTGGCCGTGCTAGTAGGGGGGCCAGATAAGTACTGGCGTTAGACAATAGATTTTCGCCAATGAGGATATCATAGGCCCGATCGGCTAGTTCCACGCGTATCGACGTAGGTTCGGCATTGCTCGTCATCAAACCCTATCCTCAACGGCTGGAGTCAGGTGAATTTTCAAGGCCGCAACAATCCTTTCGACGATTTTCTCATGGGGTCCTTGCACGGATTTGACGGTCAAATCGGCCATTGCATAAATCGGATCACGTTCGGCCATGAGCTTTGCAAGGATCTCACGCGGATTGCCCCGCTTCAACAGGGGCCGATTGCCGCGCCGCGTCACCCGTTCCAGTAGGATATCTAGATCTGCACGCAGCCAGACTGAAATTCCATGTTTGCGAATAGTAGCGCGTGTTTCGGGATCCATGAAGGCGCCGCCGCCCGTGGCGAGCACATGGGGCGGGCCATCCAACAAGCGCGCGATCACCTTGCGTTCCCCTTTTCGGAACGCCGCCTCGCCATAGCGATCAAAAAATTCATCTATGGTACAGGCGGCAGATTTTTCGATTTCTTGATCTGCATCATTGAAAGCCAGGCCTAGGCGCTTTGCTAGACGCCGGCCGACAGACGATTTACCCGCACCCATAAGGCCGACCAGGACGATGCCGCGATCGAGATTTAGTTGGTTTGGATATTTCATTTTGCAATTTTGATACGAGAGTGGGATAGGTTGGTACAAGGCTTCAATCCGCCAGAAAATATCCTAAATCTCAAGGCATTCCAGTCCCGTTGCAAGGCGTGCGCACAATATATAAGTTGGCGCTTGTATTGACTAAGTTCTGCCACAATCACAGTTTAACAAACAACCAATCCGCTGTCCTCATTAGCTGAATTTACATTGGAATATCGCACAAGAATCGGATATTTTTGCAATATCCCATGAAAAATTTATCATTGATACCCATTGCGATTGTTATGTTGCTGATTGGTGGCGGCGTGGCCTT
Organism: uncultured Rhodospirillaceae bacterium; assembly: GCA_964507245.1. Taxonomy (GTDB): domain Bacteria; phylum Pseudomonadota; class Alphaproteobacteria. Next base: position 1,089 of record CAZDQC010000092.1, on the reverse strand, counting down.
CCTTGCTATGTGGGAAATCCCGGCGCCCAGCACGCCTATGACAAAGGTTCTGGCCGATGACCGTTTCCCTCGATAGCCCTGGAGTCTTTTTTTTATTTCTAGCGGGTGCACTTTTGCTGACGCAAGGTTCAGTAGCTGCGCAGGGGTTGGATAACAAGAGAATGCCGCCGAGCATTACGGTGGGACCGGTGCCGGTCACCACGGGCCCTAAAAGGGAAAACGAAAATCCAGGTGCGCCTAAGACCGTCGCGCAACCGATGTCCGGGCCAAGAGCTCTACAATTGCGCCTTGATCCAATGTCCGGGCGGCCGCTGACAGCCGAACAGATAGAGGAACGGGTCAACCGCCGCAAAGCGCAACCGCCGAGGTCCTTACGTGTGCAGAGGCGCAATTTACGGCCGACAGCATCTCCGAACAAGGCTCAAAGCACTACTGAGAAATCCAAAGCTAAGGGTAAGGCCAGCAGTATCCAGATTCAAACCCTGGGACGGGCAAAAGTTTCCGCGATTGGCTTGCTGAGCCGGGCTGAAGGTGGTTTGGGAGACGATATGTGGGCGGGGACGCCATTAGCTCTAGTATTGAATCTCCTGCCTCGTTTGCCTGTAGAGGTAGCGTCGCCGGTCATGCAATCGTTGCGCTTTCGGCTATTGGTCTCTACCGCGATACCGCCGGAGGACAATCCTGGAAGTGATAGCGCGCCGGCTTTGGATCCTGATGGCAAGGCCCTGGTAGCGGCACGGATCGAAAGGTTAGCGGCGGCTGGAGATTCGGAAGCAGTCAACCAATTGCTAAAGTTCAAACCATTGACAATAAGAAATCAGGCCTATGCCAAAGTGCGGGTGCGGTCCGAATTGCTAAATGGTAATTTGCGTGAAGTCTGCCGGATGACCCGCAACCACCTAGGCGGTAGGCAAGGCGATGGGGTTGGCGTGATGTGGCAAAAAATTATGGCTTTTTGCCTAGTCCTGGACGATCAGGATGCGCAGGTCGAGCTATACCGGCAGATTCTTTACGAGAGCGGGGTTGAGGACGAGGCCTTTTTTAACCTACTTTCAGGATTGAGCAATGGTGAAATTGAGCCCCTAGAGC
>CAZDQC010000091.1:5978-14023 GCA_964507245.1 uncultured Rhodospirillaceae bacterium | reverse complement strand
GGGCCTAGATCCATGGGATAAACGGCGGTCATGGCTGAGCCATCCGGTAAGGCCAGTCCAGGTATTTTCTGAAGCGCTTCGAGCGCATCTTCACGTCTTATGCGGTCCTTGCCCGTCGGATATCGGCTGTCAGGAGGCCTTATACCCTCCCTCACCCAGGCCAATAAATTAAGCAACGCCGCACGGTAAAGTGGCCGATAGTCGATCACATTCATATGGTTCTGGCCTTGACTACCGAACAGAGTGCGATCGGACCACTTAGCGACACCCACGCCATGCTGTGTGCCCGAAAAAAAATAGCGCCGCACGACGTCCGGCAATACTGCGTCTTTTCTACTACCAATATCGCTGTGGCTCAGGCCAGCATCACCACGCCAGTACTCAGAACTTGTGTCGGTATAAACAATCTTCGGCAGTCCACCCTTATTTTTCTGACGGTCCAACAAACCGGCAGTGGTCCCTGAAACTGGATCTTTTTGCGAGAGATCCGAAAATGGAAATAGATGGCCAAAGGATGGCGTGGGTTGAACGGACGGCTGTCCATAGCGATGGTTAAATTCTCCTCGCCGCCCGCCGGCTATATGGGCAAGGATGCCGTCAATAGCAGTCCGACCTGCTTCATCCAGATTCAATCCAAGATACAAATAGGTCCGGAGAAATCGTCCGCACTGTGACTGTCCCTCGGCGACAACGTGATCGATGGATCCAGCTGTTGGCGTGTTAATCCCATAGCGAAGGAAAGATGCCAGATCTCGTGTCGCTAACAAGCCTGAGCCAACCACAGGGCAATCACGCGGCGTGTAGAACACATCGTAAATCGAACCCGCCTTGAAGCCGCCATCGAGGTGGATGTGCTCGTTGGGTCCAAAATACCAATTCTCTCGCAGAATCTCTTCTGGAGGGTCGTAAGGTCCTTTACGAACCAATAGACGGGCCATCGGATCATCAACATCGGCCGTGGGTATGGGCTCATGCATGCCCAGGTCACCTACATGGTGATCGGTTAAGGAAATACTGGCAGCATCTGCATTGATTTGTAGACGAAGTTGCATCTGACTGATCGGCGTCCGAGCCAGAACAGGCACCTGAGGTGGCGCCAGCCCAATTCGGATATGTTCCGTCGTGCGTGGCACGTCCCATTGCCAGCCTGCCCAGGCTACAGTCAGCCCATGGTTGAAAAGGAAACCATCGCCCGCGTCGATATCCGCGGTATCCTGCGTGCCCATAACAGTCATGTTGAAGCGGGTGATATTCCGTTTGCCCCGGTTCGGTACTTGCATCAATAAAGTTCGACTGCCGCCCGAGATGGGCCGCAGCATTGTCACATCACCGCTAAAGTGTACAAAGCCGTCATCACCTCGTTGTGCGAGTTCCAGGTCAATCACTCCGGCATTGGCAGGATGATCAGGATCAACGGCATAATGGGCAATTGCCTTGATCCTCTCGTAGGCGCCCGCATTTTTAAACGAACGGCCCTCTTCATAAGGTTCACAGCTCAAAATCTCTAAATTTTTAACGGACATTGAAATTAACTCCCCAAACTCAATAACGGCTTTGTCACGGATAAAGTGCCCCCCGCCCACAACGGCAGGCAGGTCATCTTTACCCCAGGGCCGCCAGTAATAATGGGGTGAATATCCTGGGGCGATTTGGCAATTTCAGCTTCCCCAAAAAGAAATGATTGAATTCGGGCCAAATCCCAACCCCGTTTAGCAATTTGGCGTGCTAGTTCCGGCGGCAGTAGGAAGAACTGCTCACCTAGATCCCGCACCTGCCCCGCCGAGGCTGCCGTCCGTGCCGACGCCAGGGCCAAGCCCACGTGGGTCAGTATGACCTCGGGCGCATTTCCATCTCCTTCAGGCAGTACTTCGATCGTACCCGATATTCCCAGCACGGTGACGGCGTCGCCGTCACAACCCCGCCGCGCGGACAAAGAAGGAAAAATACCCTCATTGTTTTCGGGAACGCAGACGCCATATTTTCCGGGCTGACCCATGGTGGCCATATCGCCAATGCCGGGTCGGGCACCACCGATATTGCGCATAATTAGGGCGATGGCCCGGCCCAGGGTGGCATTGCTCCGGTTGCCCGGGCCCAGGCAGTTGGAGCCCCCATTCATACCTAATTGTTCGGCACAACCACCATGAACAATGGCCATCACGGCGGGTGTACCCGTAGTGGTCAATAACCCCAGTAGATTGAATTTAGCTTCTAAACAAGCGGTAGCAGCTGCCAATACAAGAGGCAAAACGCCAGGTTCACACCCCGCCAAGACACATTGATAGGCCACAGCGGTGGCAGTCAATTCGCCAAACAAAGGAGGTAGTTGACCGTGGGATCTGCTACCGCTCGCGCTGCCCAGCATCTCCTCCAAAAGGTTGCCCGTCGGCGGCACCATAGGCAGACCATCGTTTAGCGCAAATTCTTCGAGCCGCCCCCAGGCTGCCTCCCACGAGGTACCCTCAGGAAATAGCGGTAATTCGCCCAAACCGTCCATGATTTCCTACATATGTGCTACGCGCACAGAACAAGCAGTGGTGAAACCGAATGGTGGAATATAGGCAGAATGCTTGCCGGGACCGCCGGCGACCACGATCAAGATATCGTCAGGGGTTTGGGTGAGATGGTAATGTCCGTCAATTAGTGGTCGTTCCATTTCAGCGTAACTGACCTGATTTTCCTCCGACACCCGGTCTATAGGGATACGAGACCGCTGCCAGATATCCTGCTGCATACTTTCAATGGTCCAGCCATCCCGGTACAGGGTTTGCGCGTGCTCCGGTCCCAGCGCGATAAAAATCGGCGCTTTGCAATATATGCTGTTGGCACCCGGCTGCGAAATCGTGCCAGCTATAGTGGTTAGAACACCGACGCCGGTTGTGGAGGCGTGGTCGTTTATATTATGCGGCGCCTCGGATGGGATTGCGGTGACGACGCTGTCATCAGCAGCGAAACCCCGGCGCTGATGAAACGGCTCCCACGGGCTCTCCTCCTCATTTTCGCCAAAGCAGAATGCATACTTCGCTGGCGAGCCTTGGGTGGAACGATCCATTACTCCAGGCTTCGCCCCTCCGACATTCAATAGAATTAGTTGAAGAGCCCGACCGATAGTGGCGTTGGCCTGCCGTCCCTGACCAAAACAATTGGATGAAACATTGATATCGATCTCATTCCGAATTGGTCCGTTGAACATTAGCATCGGCGCGCAAGAATGGGTCGTAGCCAGACTGCCATGCAGATTATATTCAGGGTTCAGAACAGCCCGAGCAGCTGCCAGAACCGCGGGAAAATATTCCGGCCGGCAGCCCGCCATGACCGCATTCGCTGCCAGGGTTTCCAGGGTCGGAATCACCAAACGCGGTGTGATGGGCGGCAACGGCTCATTATCGCCCCGCACCATGTCAACGAAACGCCCGACAACGTCTTCCGTGGGCATGACCAGAGGGAAGCCGTCACTCCACCCCTGCTCCATCGCGTATTCGTTCCAATGTTCCGGGTCAATATCGCCCAGATCGATAATCTCGGTGTCGTTGTCTATTGTCACAGTTACGTCGCACGGCGATGCCCTGACCACCCTATTGCGTCATTACAATAAAAATGGGGACCGTTTCAGAAATTGATTCCCACTTTCGTAGGCATGACGATGGTGGTGAAGCAAACCACCTTACTTCCTTTCCTGGTTCAATCGGCGATCTTGGCCTCCAGGCCAGCCGCCGCCGTTTCAATACGTTCCACCAATTCTTCATCGTTTAAACCACCGATGGGGTGTTTCACTACAATCACATGCGGATCTATCTTGCGCGCCTTGGCCTGCGCCTCGACGAGAGGCAGGAAGGTATCGGTGGTAAGGATAAAATTCTGTACGCCACGCTTCTCAAGTTCGATGCTGTCATGGAAACTCCACGACGAACATGCGCCTCAATCTGCTATGGCTAACAAGGCGGCACGATACTTTCCCGCCAATTCGTCATACATCCCGTCGGGAGCGGGCTGAGCTGGACTGTCTTTTTGAATATAGTCGATGTTATCAATCGCCCTATAATCAGCCATTTTATCCCGCAACCCTTCCAATAATTCCTTGGCATTAGGCTTGGAATTGGCAAACAATATTATGGGATCCTTGTTCCAATCGACGGAATTCGCCAGGGCCTTCTCTTGGCCAGGCGCCTCCCGGCCAAACGATGGATTGACAATTCGCATAGTAATTCTCCCTTCATCCTGAAAGGTAACAATCTAAGGCGGCGGGGGGAAGGGTTCGACGTCGAGAAATCGGCGAAGTACATTGCCAGTGATCTGGGCAACATTGTTGTCATAGCCATTGTGCGCCAGGCTGGAAATCCAGGCAATGGAACCCGTCGAGAATACTGCTCCGCCGCTTGGGCATTCGAAAAACACCATATCCGCCCGCACATTGGGGTCATTGAACGGTGGCATAGTTGATAAAAAATCCTCCTTAGTCCGAAGCATGTCGTTGCCGAAATCCGATGCTCGCGCTAATACCAAGGCGTGAACGGGGGTACCGTCACGTGTATCCCAGCGATCGATTTCCTCGCCTGCAGCGCCGTCGCCGATACTGCCAAAATTGCCAATGGGGCCATCGCCCACCCCCACCAAGGCAAAAGCAGCACGGGGATCTTCCGCTCCCGCCTGGCGTTCATAAAAAGCACTACGTTCAAAGCCTTGGGCGGCGAAACCAATACCTACGAGACGGTTCGGCGGCCGACCATTGCGTCGCCACAATCCACCATATTCACCGTTGAAGGACTGGTAATACTCGCCCACCGGCGACATCCAGGCACGGGTGCCATCCTCAGCCCTTCGTACTTCGATCACGCCAGGCTTGTCGTCGTGGAAGCCGATCCGCCAATAGAAACCATTGCCGCCCAGGTACATGAAACGACCACCCTGATCCAAAAAGCTAGAGATGCCATCCAACATGGCAGTGGAATGATATTCTGGATGGCTACCCGTCATAACGCAGCGGTAAGGCTGAAGCAGCGCTGCGCCTTCACTATGTAACTCCTCGTCCGTAATCACATCAAATTCCTGATTTATGTTGTTCAACCAGGCGACAATGTTCAGGTCTGTTGGCAAACCCCAAGGCCGGTTGTCACCCGGCTTCATATTCATCACTGGGCGAAGACGTGATGAATAGTGAATGCCGCTGCGGTCTTCGTGCAAATCATAGAGCGACCCCCCCACCTCCGGATGGCTGGCAAGAAATGCATCATTGACGGTTTCTGGTCGCCCTTCGCCAAAGATTAGATTGGGTTGCAGCCGCTGCCGTGTATTGGCGTAGGCCATGTAGGACGCCGTTGGCACCAGGAAAGCCACCTCCGACGCAGCCCGACCCTTTGGCGGCACGACAAAAAAGGGAATTCGGTCCCAATCTTCTCCGTGACGCAACCGGGCAGCATATATCCCGCTCGGCAAATCGTCGGGAATGGTAAAGCTAAAATCCGTCTCCCAACCAACGTCATACAAATCGTCCTGATGGAAATGTACGGCACCATATTGTTCGGCGGCGTGCTGCCAATTATGTTCACTACCATCCCAGTTGTGGCCAGTTACGCCACGTGTAGGCAAATTGAATAACGCGCCTCTAAGGTCGTTATTTGATCGATCCGAAATCAAATCACTAGAGATATCGGACCCAAAATCCCAAGCGCCCAGTACATCATCCGCCAAACTCTGCGGGATATCGTAGGCACATAGCTGGTCCATTTCCACTGAGCTTAGCGCCCTCTTCGCCAAACGAGGCCGATCAATCTTACCATTGAAGAAATTTGTGTCGCCGCCCGATGCAAAAAGGAACGGCGCATCAGAAGATGCAATGGCAGTACCTTTGTGAATAAATTCTTCACAAGAAAACTTGGGCGAATTGGCACGGTCCCCCGGCGAAACGGCCAGGGGCCATTGGTTCAGATGAAGCAGTCCGGTTTCACCATCGTATGCAGCTCCGACAAATAGCCATTGATGCCTGCGGACGGGTCTCCCTGTGCTTGTAAGTTGCTGTCCGCCAATGGCGGCGGCAAGCGCACCGTCTTCATCGAGGTAAAGTGTGAATCCACCCCGCTGCCCCATAATGACCTGACGCTGCCGTCCTGGCAGAGTGGGATAGATCATAGCCTGCAAGGTGATGCCTGTTAAATCACGAAGACCGCCCTTGATTTCGACCTGACCGTAGGAGCCGCGGCGTATCACCTGGTGACGACAAGGGTAGTCATTCGCGAATGGCGCATCGAGTACTTCTTCTATGACGCCAATGCCCCCCTCGCTATCGTCTCCGCCAATCAGTCGAACCATGTCGGCCTTGTAGGTGCCTACATCATAACAACAGACCTTAAAATCCACCCGTTCGCCCGAACGTACGGACAACGGATGGCAATAGCCGGTGATGGTCTTTCGGCGCAATTTATTCATATTCACACTCATAATTTTGGGTCGCCAGTTTCAATTACACCAAGGCGTTTTTAAAAATTTTACCACCCTTCATGATGAGCGACAGATTTTCACCTTGACCAACTAAACATGAAATATCTTCCAGTGGATTTCCATCAACAGCGATCAAATCCGCAAAAGCTCCTGGGACGATAACACCCAGGGCACCCTGTTGATTTAACAGTTCGGCATTCGACGATGTGGCAGCACGCAAAACGTCGAACGCCGACAAGACCTGGGTCCGAATGGCAAACTCGTTAGATTGATCCTTATGCATGCCACCCAGCAGATCCGTGCCAAAACCGATATTGATGCCGAGTTCGTGCGCCATGGCCAAGGCTTCCAACCCCTGGGAGCGAACATCTTTCACTTTGGCCACACTGACAGGTGGCAGGCCGTATTCAGCACCATAACGATGCAAACTGTCATAAGTGACCAGGGTGGGGACCAGCCAAGCGTCTTTTTCTCTCATCAATTCCAAGGTTGGCCCGTCAATCAGATTTCCGTGCTCGATCGATCGTACACCGAGACGAATGCATCGGGTGATGGCTTCAGGCGTGTAGGCATGGGCCATGACGTAGGTCCGCCAGGATTCCGCCTCCCAGACGGCGGCGGCGATCTCTTCCTCGGAATATTGCAGGTTCCAGACGGGGTCGGTGGGTGACGCAACACCGCCCGAACCCATAATCTTAATCTGACTGGCACCACGACGCAGCTCAGTCCGAGCCGCTTTGCGCACCTCATCCACGCCGTCCGCAATGGCGGTGAACTGGGCACTGGGTAGGCAGCACTGGCAACCAGCCCAATCATAAATTCGAGGGCGGCTGTCGCCATGCCCACCAGTCTGGCTCAAGACCCGACCGGAATAAAAAAGGCGCGGCCCCTGCATCAATCCCTCCTCTATCGCCAGAGCCAGTCCCCAATCGGCCCCGCCCGCATCCCGCACTGTGGTAAAGCCGCGCATCAACATTCCTTCGGCAATCTTGCTAGCCCGCATGGTGGTCAGTGAGGCCGGATCCTCACCGATGGAACCCAGATCAGCCGTTGTGGCAATTAAATGCACATGGGCGTCTATCAAGCCGGGCATCAGAACCCGCCCGGCCAGATCGATGACGGTACCGCCAGCAGGTGCGTTACCTTGTCCGACCTCCGTGATCCGGCCGTCGTCGATGACCACGAAACCACCATCTCTCATTGTTTCTGAAAGGCCGTCGAATATCCGGCCATTAAACAACACCATTTGTGCCATGATCTTCTCCCCAGGACCCCTTGGACCTTTCGATGCATGGTTTCTTGACTTCTGTGCTCGGGTCAAGCGGGAAAACCCTGGCAACTTCGCCCGTGTCTGCGTAGATTCTAGATTATCTCAGTGAAGGTGTAGTCATGGATGATTTGCTGACCGAGAAGAAATTTTCCTTGCCTTTGGATCAGGACGCGGTTGCGGCCAACTGGCAACAACGTGGCTATTCCTGCAATCTGTTTGTGGACCCGCCGGGGCAAGAGTGGTTGAATTTTACTCACAACACGGATGAATTAGTTACCGTCGTGGAAGGCCAGTTAGAGTTGGTGGTCGGCAACGAAAAGATAGAAATAGACCCTGGCGA
>CAZDQC010000091.1:3327-5878 GCA_964507245.1 uncultured Rhodospirillaceae bacterium | reverse complement strand
ATAACAAATCCATGATCAGCTGGTTGTGCTCTTTCGACACGAAACGCGGTCGAGCCGGATGGCGAGGTCTGGATATTCTCCATTTTAATTCGACTGGCAAGATCACTAACAAACTGACCTACGCCAAAGCCAAGGTCCTACAGCTGCAATCGACGGAGTCGTGATCCTTGCGAGAACCACGCAGCCAGCCAGGCACGCAGGTCCGTTTCCAGGTCTTGCACGAAATCGCGGAGGAAGCCTGCGCCCGCCTTCCCCGCAATATTTGGGACTATATGCGCGGTGCGACCGAGACCGAGACGACAGCGAAACGCAATCGCCTTGCCATCGATAGTGTTGCCCTGCGCCCGCGTATGTTGCGGGATATGAGCGAGGTGGATCTGGGAACCACCTTCATGGGCGCCGAATTGGAGCTACCGTTAACATTTGCCCCAATCGGGTCATTGGAATCTTTCGATCCGGAAGGCGGCGCGGCGGCGGCGCGGGCAGCTGCCCGCCACGGCATGATAACCACTTTGAGTTCCGTCTCCGCGCCGGGATTGGAGGCGACGGCCGAGGCCGCCGGGGGGCCAAAGATTTTCCAGCTTTACGTGCGGGGTGACAGTGCCTGGGTTGACGATCATGTGCACCGCGCGGTGGCCGCTGGATACACGGCTTTTTGCCTGACCGTGGATGTGGCGGCTTACAGCCGTCGGGAGCGGGATATTGTCAATCGCTTTGTCAAACCGTGGCGCCGAGCGGCGATCGGCCAAAACTACCAGGCCTCACTGAATTGGGAGGATGTGAAGCGTTTCAAGAACACCCATGATATTCCCCTTCTGATCAAGGGAATTATGACGGCTGAGGACGCTACCTTGGCCTGTAATCTGGGTGTAGACGGAATCTGGGTTTCCAACCACGGCGGTCGGCAACTGGATCAAGCCCAAGGCAGCCTTGCGGTGTTGCCAGAAATCGTGGAGGCTGTCGCTGATCGTGCATCCGTGGTGGTTGATGGCGGTTTCTTGCGTGGCACAGATGTTGTCAAGGCCATGGCCCTTGGCGCCAATCTGGTCGCGCTAGGCCGGCTAACGGCCATGGGACTAGGCGCAGCTGGCGAGGAAGGGCTAACCCGCACCATCGACCTATTGGCTGAGGAAATGCACATTGCAATGTGTCTAATGGGCAAGACACGGTTTTCGGAACTAACCCCAGATGACTTGACCGCAGCGCCGCCGGGCCATCCCCCGGATGTGCTAAGCGCCTTTCCATTGATGCGCCGCGCCGAGTAGACCTCTCACCAAATATTCGGCAAGCTGGCCAACATTAGCCGGATAGATCATCGACCAGGGACACCAGTGCATCCGCCATATTTTCGACGCGGGTGCGCTGTTTACCTCCAATGACTGGCGGACGCGCGTGGACAGCACCCAATTCGCGGTCGTTTGCTTGTTGTGCTATTGTTTTGCATTGATTCAATTTCGCCTGTGGGGCGTTTGTTGCCGCCCCGATGGCGCCCGCCGTATTGAACCCCAGCGGGCGAACGGTGGAATATTTCTCGAAGGTTTTTTGCAAATATGGCTGAAGGAGCGGCTGACATAGGGGGAAGACCCAAGGGCGCCATCACCCTACGGCAGCAAGCCTATCGAGGCATGGGTGCCGACGCTGATTACAGCGTAGCCAAGGACACCGCGATATTGTGGCGGATAACCCGACTGATCTTCAAATATCGCCTGCGCGTAGCGTTAGCTGTAGGCGCTACCATCGCAGCCGCCATCTTCCAACTGATGATCCCTCACTTTCTGGGCGAGGCAGTAGACAATGCCTTAGGCGTGCTGAACAACAACACCATCACCGAAGCGGTTGCCCGTGAGGCTCTGTTCAAGGCTGCCCTGTTGTTGCTGGGGGCCTCCATCCTGCGTGGCACTTTCACCTTAGCCCACAACTATGGCGGCGAGGCAATTGGGCACATGATCGCCTATGACCTGCGCTTGGCCTTTTACAAGAAACTGCAGAGCCTGAGTTTTTCCTTCCATGACAGGGTGCATACGGGCGAGTTGATCACACGCGGCATGCTCGACCTAGAAGGTGTGCGCATGTTCGTCAACACCGGGCTGCTGCGCCTGGTGCTGTTGATCAATCTAATCGGGGCGGGCGGGTACCTGCTGCTTACCAATGATCCACTGCTCGGTACGTTGAGTTTCTCTTTCGTTCCGTTCGTGGCATGGCAATCCTCCACGGCTCGGCTGCGCCTTCGCGCCCTGTGGCTGGCCCTGCAAGAACGCATGGGCACCCTAGGCCAAATCATGGATGAAAATTTGACCGGCATCCGTGTGGTCCGCGCCTTTGGTGCCGAGCCATATGAAATTGCTAAATACGATGCGGCGTCCGACGACGCCATGGCAATTGCAGACGAACGCATCAAGACCCGCGCAGCATCAACATCTGTCATGACCTTCGCCTATTTCGTGGCCATGGGGCTGGTATTATGGGTGGGCGGTCTACGGGTGCTGGAGGGTGCCATGACCGTGGGTGACCTGACGGTCTTTTTGACCTTTATAACCATTCTGCAACAACC